>SEEY01000226.1 GCA_004211235.1 Rubrivivax sp. | reverse complement strand
CTGCGAACCCGGTCCGGCATGGAAACCCGGCCCGGTGTCCCGCACTTCGAAGAACCAGCGGTCGAGGTCGCTCGAGAGGCCGTCGCCACAGGTGACCGTGACGCCGCCGGCGTGCGTGTACTTGATCGCATTGATGATGAGGTTCTGCGCGATGCGCCGTGTCTTCACGCTATCGCCCTCGACGGGCAGCGTTGCCGGCCCCTGGAAGCGCAGATACAGGCCGCGGTCCTGCGCGTGCGGCTGCAGGTCCTCGCACAGCGTGCCGAGCAGTGCCACGGCGTCCAGCGCCTCCAGCTTGCGATGCTCCAGCCCCCCTTGCAGCCGGGCGAGGCTGGTCACGTCGTTGAGCAGCTGGCTCAGTGAACCGACATTGCGATCGAGCAGGCGCAGGAAGGTGCCGCGCTTCAGGTCCGACGCCTGCGGCGAGGCCAGCCCGGCTGTGGCCGTGACCACGACGCCCAGGTTCCCGCGCAGGTCATGCGCCGCCTCCTGCCACAGCCGCGCGCGCTCCTGCTCCAGCTCGCGCAGCGACTGCAGTGCCTGCTCCAGGTCGCGGATGTGGCTGCTGGCCTCCAGCTGCTGCAGCTGGAAATACTGCGACACGCTGGCGCTGATGGCATCCCCGCATTGCTGGGCCCAGATCCTGCGCGCCTGGGCCATCGCCGTCGCGCTGAAGCCGGGGTTGGCGAGCGCGTAGTCCTCCAGTTCCACGACAACGCATTCGTTGAGCCGCCCCAGTTCCCGCGTCACTTCGGCAAGGTCGAAGCCCTGCTGCCAGCGATGCAGGCCATGCGCCGCGGCATCGCTCTGGTGGGCGTCTTCGTCACCGGCCTGGGCATCGGCATCGGCGCCCATGCTGTCGCGAGCCAGCTGCGTTTCGAAGTCGACGAGCAAGGCGGGGATGTGGTCGTGCAGTTGCGCACGGGGCAGCGCCGCGCCAGTGACGAGGTTTGGGTCGGACGTCACTGCCATGCGCCACGCCTGCAGGATGGCGCCACGCCTGCGCTTCAGGTGCGCGCTCAGCGCCAGATGCTCACTGCCCTGCATGGATTCGTCCTTGGTTCAACCCGGCAATTCTCGCGGCAAAGTCTTTTGGCTGCCGGGCCAGGCCTGCCGGGCACATCGGTAGAGCGACGATCTCGCAGCGCCCCGTAAGTGCCCGGATCGCATCTCCCTTTAAATACCAGAAGAAATATAAATTTGTCGGCTCATGCTCGAAAATATATAATGCACTTGGCTGTGACAACGCCCGCCGGCCACCTGCAACCTCAGGTGCACGGCGAGCGTGCCGCCCTGCGTGTTGACGATCCGGTCCTGCCGGATCGAGCACGAACGTTCCACCTCTTGCGGCCTCCAAACCGCAAATCAGCATCCTCGCGATGCGCCAAAACTCCGAAAGGCTCATCCTTGAGCAGCAAGATTTACGTGGGTAACCTGCCCTATTCCGTGACCGACGCCAGCCTGAAAAGCAACTTCGCCGAGTTCGGCAGCGTTTCATCGGCCAAGGTCATGATGGACCGTGACACCGGCACCTCCAAGGGCTTCGGTTTCGTCGAAATGGCTTCCCCCGAAGTCGCCCAGGCCGCCATCGCCGCCCTGAACGGCATGTCCGTCGACGGACGCTCCATCGTCGTGAGCCTGGCCCGCCCCCGTGAAGCGAACAAGGATGCCGGCGGCTACAGCGCCGGTGGCTACACCGCCACGAAGCGCAGCGATGTCGGCTACGGTACCGGCGGCTTCGGCGGCGGCCGCTACTGAATCGAGCGGCCCGCTCTGAATGACCGGCTCTCAGGAGCCGGTTTTTTTTCGTCCTGATTCGGCCTGCCCGTCGCTTGAGTCGCCCCCGGCCTCCTCGAGCCTCGGCATCGGCGCTGCAGCCCATCCCGGCAAATCTGCAGTCTGTCGCGCCCTGCTAGGTGCCCTCCCGGCCTGGAGATATGGTGTGCTACATCGCCAACACACCTCGGAGCTCACATGACTCCCACCTGGACAGACCAGGCACCGATCTACCAGCAGCTTGCCGACCGATTGGCCGTGCAACTGCTGGATGGCAGCCCGCCGGAAGGCGAGGCGCTGCCGTCGGTGCGCGCACTCGCCAGCCAGTACGTCATCAACCCGCTCACCGTGACGCGGGCGCTGCAGGCGCTCAGCGAGCACGGCCTCATCGAAACGCGCCGCGGCCTGGGCATGTTCGTCACGCTCGGGGCCCGTGCGCGGCTGCTGAAGCACGAGCGCGAGCAGTTCCTGCAGAAGGACTGGCCCGCGCTGCGCGCCAAGCTCAAGCGCCTGGGGCTGACGGCCAAGGATCTGAACTGGGAGTCGACATGAACAACACCAACCTCATCGAAGCCAAGAACATCACGCTGAGCTACGGCAAGAAGATGGCGCTGAACGACGTGTCCGTCGCCGTGCCCAAGGGCCGCGTCGTCGGCCTGCTCGGGCACAACGGCGCAGGCAAGACCTCGCTGATGAAGGCCCTCGTCGGCCTGCTGCCGGTGCAGGGCGAACTGCGCGTGCTGGGTCTGGAGCCGACCCACAACCGTCAGCAGCTGCTGACGGAGCTGAGCTACATCCCCGACGTGGCCGTGCTGCCACGCTGGGCCAAGGTGCACGAGCTGATCACGCTGATGAGCAAGCTGCAGCCCAAGTTCTCCGCGGAGCGCGCCCGCGCGCTGCTCAAGCGCACCAGCGTTGGCGAGGGCGACAAGGTGAAGAGCCTGTCCAAGGGCATGGTGGCGCAGACCCACCTGGCGCTGATCGCCGCCATCGACGCCAAGCTGATGATCCTGGACGAGCCGACGCTGGGCCTGGACGTGGTGTCGCGCAAGAGCTTCTACGAGATGCTGATCGACGAGTGGTGCGACGGCGAGCGCAGCGTGCTGATCTCGACGCACCAGGTGGAAGAGGTCGAGGCACTGCTGAGCGACGTGATCATGCTGGACGAAGGGCGCGTGGCGCTGTCGATCAGCCTGGAGGACATCGACCGCCGCTTCGTCGCGCTGAACCACGACCCGGCCGCCGCCGACGCGATGGCCGCCGCCCATCCGCTGCTGCGCTACCGCGAGCAGGGCCGCACGACGTCGCTGTTCGACGGCACGCCGCCCGAGCACATCACGAGCCTGGGCCAGCGCGTGCGGCCCAGCCTCGTGGACCTCTTCATGGCGCTGACCCGCAACCCGGCGCTGAACAGCAAGCAAGCCTGAGGACCGACATCATGAAAACCCACATCCCCACCCTGCTGCAACGCGAATGGATGCAGCACAAGCGCGGCTGGCTGATTGCCGCGTTCGCGCCGCCGATCCTCTTCATGGCCATGCTGCCCTTCGGCCACTTCTCGGGCCTGCCGACCGAGAGCCCGGAGCTGATGTCGATCGGCATCCTGCTGGTGACCGTCACTGCGATCTACGGCATCTGCATGCTGGTGGCGCTGTTCCAGCTGCCGGGCCTGGCACGGCGCGACACGCAGGATCGCTCCATCGAGTTCTGGCTGTCGCTGCCGGGCCGGCCGAGCGAGAGCGTGCTGGCCACGGTGCTGGCGCATGCCTGGCTGGCGCCGCTGGGCGGCGCCGCGGTCGGCATGCTGCTGGGCCTGCCGATCGCGCTCGGCGTGCTGAGCACGAAGATGGGTCTGGCCGGCGCGGCGGGCGTGAACTGGGGCGAGGTCATCCTCGCGTCGTCGCCGGTGCTGTTGCGCGGCCTGGCCGGCACGGTGCCGCTGATGCTGTGGCTGGCGCCGGTCATCTTCGTGCTGATGGCCGCGTCCAGCTGGCTGAAGCGCCTGGGTGTGCCGGTCGTGCTGATCGGCGTCGGCGTCGGCGTGGCGGTGCTCGACAAGGCCTATGACATCAGCTGGCCGCTGGACGCGCTGAAGGGCCTCAACGACCGCATCAACCACTCGCTGATCCATGACGGCCCCGGCCTGGGCAGCGCAATGCAGAACGGCAGCGACCTGACCGCCTGGGTGCTGCGCGACTTCGGCGCCGCGCTGGCGGACCTGGCCTCGCTGCAGTTCCTCGGTTGGGCCGCGGTGGCGGCTGCTGCCTTCGCGCTGATCGTGATGAAGCGCGCCCGCGGCGGCTGAATCGTCGAACCCGCAAGGAAAAGAGGCCCCGCGGGGCCTCTTGTCATTGGGCGGGGCGGTTCAGGCCGCCGAAGTGGAGCTGGCGGCCGGCACGATGCGCGCCGCCATTTCCTTGCGGAAGCGGTTGAGCTCCTGGACGGTGGCGAAGCTGCGGTCCATCAGCAGGCTCATGTTGTGCAGGATGCGCTCGACGACCTTGTTCTCCCACACGGTGTCGAACTGGATCTGCTTGTCCAGCCAATGCTCCAGCCACTCCGGGTCGGGCAGGCGGCTCTGGATGGTGTCGCGCGGGAACAGCTTGGCGTTGACGTGCAGATTGGTGGGGTGCAGCGCCTGGGCCGTGCGGCGGGCGCTGGCCATCAGCACGCCGACCTTGGCGAACGCGGCGCGCGCCTCGTCGCCGAACTTCACCATCGCGCGCTTCATGTAGCGCAGATAGGCGCCGCCGTGGCGGGCCTCGTCGCGCGAGAGCGTCTCGTAGATGGCCTTGATGACCGGCTCCGTGTGCCACTCGGATGCGCGGCGGTACCAGTGGTTCAGGCGGATCTCGCCGCAGAAGTGCAGCATCAGCGTCTCGAGAGCCGGGGCGGGGTCGAAATCGAAGCGCACCTCGTGCAGCTCGGCCTCGGTGGGCACGAGTTCAGGCCGGAAGCGCCTGAGGTACTCCATCAGCACGAGGCTGTGCTTTTGTTCCTCGAAGAACCAGACCGACATGAAGGCCGAGAAATCGCTGTCTTCGCGGTTGTCCCGCAGGAACATCTCGGTGGCCGGCAGGGCCGCCCATTCCGTGATGGCGTTCATCTTGATGGTCTGGGCCTGCTCGTCGCTCAGCAGACTGGCGTCGAACTTGTCCCACGGAATGTCGCTGTCCATGTTCCAGCGCACAGCTTCGAGTTGCTTGAACAGTTCGGGGTAAAGCATGTCGGGTCCTCGTTTAGAGGCGGGATTCTAAAAGTTCGCGCCAGCTTGCCACACGTGGCGCGATTGCGCCCAGGCTGTCCAGGCATTGGACGCCTTCCGGCACCCCCGGCAAACGCAGTGCCCGGCTGCTGCCGCCGGCCCAGATCTCGATGTTCGCCGGTAGCAAACCGCGCACTTCAGCCAGGCCGGCGACCACGGCCCGGTTGGGCAACTGGCTGCTGAAGCTCAGCGCGACGACGTCGGCCCGGTGCGCCGCCACCGCACCCGGAAGCTGCGCCGAAGGGGTCTGCACGCCCAGCGACAGGCAGGCCGCGCCCTCCAGGCTGAACAGCGCCTCCGCCATCAGCAGGCCCAGCGCATGGCTTTCGCCGGGCAGCGTCGTCAGCAGCACGCGCGGCCCTCCGGTCGCCGCCGCGGGCAGCGCATGGATGGCCTGGCGCAGCACCAGTTGCAGCGACTCGCTGTAGATGTGCTCCTCGAAGACCTGCAGGGTGCCGCCCATCCACAACTCGCCGATGCGCGTCGTCAGGGGCGCAAAGACCTCGTTGACGGCACCGGCCAGCCCGCGGCGCAGCAGCGTCTGGGACAAGGTGCGCCGCAGGCCGTCGATGTCATGCCGCTGCAGCAGCGCGGCGCACGCCGCGATCTCCGGCGCCTCGGCTTGCATACCCGCGCGGCGCGGCGCTTCGGCGGGCTGCAGCAGCGCGCTCAGCTCTTCGGCCGAGGCGGCGACGACCCGCCCGGGGCGGTGCCCGGCGTCCAGCAGCCGCTTTACGAGGTGCAGCCGCTGGACCTGCGCGGGCGGATAAAGGCGCTCGCCCGCCGCATCGCGCAAGGGCGTGGGAAAGCCATAGCGGCGCTCCCACACGCGCAGCGTTTCCTTGTTGATGCCGGTGTCCCGCTCCACGGCCGTGATGCCCACGCCACCGGCCAGGGCACCGGCATCCGGAGCGCTTTCATCAGCGTAGAGCTTGGTGTCAGCCATGACCTGCCTTTCGAACGGTCATCATCCACCCAAACTTGATTTGTCCAGGACAAACGTAAGACAAATTTTGCTTCTTCACCTAATATGGCGTCGCGATACCAGCTTTGAACTGGACAAAACATCAACATTCTGCCTCTCTGGCGGCATGACGGCGCCTCGCCAACGGCACTGTTTGTAAAACCGCTGATCGGGCCGGAAGGCAGCGCCGGACACACGACCATGACGACAACAATCGTCGCCCGAACCCGGGACAACACTGCGGAACTTCCGGCCCCGGGCGGCAGCTCAAGCTACACACACCGTGGAAACCCGAGCGCTGCTCGGGTTGAGGAGTGCACCACCCCCACGGAATTCAGGCCGCTCAACCTCTCTGAATCCAGAGCAGCAATCCCGGAGCCGTTCTCCTCCTCCTCCCTCCCTCCCTCGTTGGCTCCGGGGCGTTCTGCGGCCGCTTTTACAGCCAGGGCCCGTGTTGATGACGCGGGCCCTTCGTCTTTGCCCGGTGGCCATGCGTCGGCGGC
>SEEY01001005.1 GCA_004211235.1 Rubrivivax sp. | reverse complement strand
ACGCGCGGCACCCGGCGCGGCTGGCCCGGCGGCGTCGTCGCGCGCGCCGGGCCGACCCGCACCCGGGTGCGGTGAGCGGCGGTGGGGCGCCCCCGGGCACCCCACCGCCGCGGCCGGTCAGGTCAGCCCACGCGGGCGAGCTGCCACTGCTGGTTGGCACCGTTCCAGTCGGAGTACTGGACGATGTTGCCGCCGTCGACGGTGGAGGCACCCTGCACCTCGACGGCCTTGCCGCTGTTGCGGGCGATCAGCTGCACGTACCCGTCGATCGTCTGGATGCTGAACTGCTGGTTGGTGCCGCCGTTGTCCGTCCACTGCTCGATGACGGCGCCGTCGGCCGTGGACTTGGCGGTCACGTCGAGGACCTTGCCCGACAGCCGCGACTTGACCTTGTAGTAGCCGTTGCCGACGTCGGCGAACTGCCACTGCTGCTGGTTGCCGTTGTTGCGCGACCACTGCTTGATCGGGGCACCGTCGGCCGTGGACAGGTTGTACACGTCGAGCGCCTTGCCGCTGTTGCGGTTCACCAGCACGTACCAGGCCGAGGTGTCGATCGGGCCGGTGTTGCTGCTGCCCGCGTTGAGCGCGTTCAGCGTCGAGGTGTAGGCGGCCTTCTTGTTGCCCGAGCCGTCGAAGAGCAGCGGGGCGGCGGCGGTGCCGCGCCACGAGTCGGTGTCCCGCACGCCCCACGTGGTGATGCCCTTGCAGCGCGAGACCTTCATGCAGGCGTTGGTGACGCCGGCGTACATGTTGGCCTGGTTGCCGCTCGTCTGGATGTCGAGCTCGGTGATCTGCACCTCGACGCCCAGGTCGGAGAAGCGCTGCAGGTTGGCCTGGTAGTCACCCTGCAGGCTGGTGCCCAGGTGGGACTGGAAGCCGACGCAGTCGATCGGCACTCCGCGGGCCTTGAAGTCCTTGACCATGTTGTAGACGCCGGTCGACTTCGCGTTGATGCCGTCGGTGTTGTAGTCGTTGTAGCAGAGCTTGGCGCCCGGGTCGGCGGCGCGGGCGGCGCGGAACGCGGCCTCGATCCAGTCGTTGCCGGTGCGCTGCAGGTTGGAGTCGCGGCGGCCGCCCGACGAGCCGTCGGCGAACGCCTCGTTCACGACGTCCCAGGCGTAGACCTTGCCCTTGTAGTGCGTCGCGACCTGGGTCACGTGGTTGAGCATCGCGTTGCGCAGCGACGTCCCGGACATGTTCTGCATCCAGCCCGGCTGCTGCGAGTGCCACGCGAGCGCGTGACCGCGCACGCGCTTGCCGTTCTGCTGGGCCCAGCTGAGGATCCGGTCGCCGTTGCTGAAGTTGAACTGGTTCTGCGACGGCTCCGTCGCATCCATCTTCATCTCGTTCTCGGC
>SEEY01001004.1 GCA_004211235.1 Rubrivivax sp. | reverse complement strand
CGGCGGCCGGTCCGTGCGCCTGCTTCCAGTTGGCGCCGCGCACGTAGGTCCACCAGGCGTAGGGACGGCGCTGCAATTCGCCGGCGTCCGGCTGGTGGAACACCACGGCCGCGCCTTCGCGCTCGGCCTGGGTCACGTAGCCGGTCGCCTGGACGAAGGCTTCGAACTGGGCGTTGGTGACTTCGGTCTGGTCGATCCAGAAGCCGCCCATCTTGCGGCGCTTGGCGTCGGCCGGGCGTTCATCCGGATAGCCGAGGTTGCTGCCGAAGACGAAGTCGCCGTCCGGCACCCGCACCATGCCGGCATGCCGGTCGCTGCCCCAGTTCGGCGGCAGGCCGCTGCCGGCGGCGCAGCGCGCCTCGCTGCCCAGCAGGACAAGCGCGTGGCGCCGCGGTCTGGAGCCGGGCGAGCAGGATGCGCATGCCTTCCGCCTCCTCAGTAAAAGCCGGCCGGGCGCAGCGGCTCGACGCCGCCGACCTGGGTCATGTAGCCGTTCCAGCGCTGCACCAGCTGGGCGACGATGTCCGGATGGCTGCTCGCGACGTCGTGGTTCTCGCCACGGTCCGTGCGCAGGTCGTACAGCTGCCAGTGGCCGTCCACCGGCCCCTGCGGCGGTTCCGTCCACACGGCCTTCCAGCGGCCGTCGGTACTGAACACGTAGCCGCGGCCGTACGACTCGTCGGCGGCGGGCAGCCCGCGCTGTGCGATCGGCGCGCCTTGCAGCAGCGGCAGCAGCGAGCTGCCGCTGACCGGATACACGTTGCGGGTGCCGTAGACGACCTTGCCCTGGTTGCGGTCGCGTCCCGTGGCCGGATCGGGATCGGGCCCGGCCGGACGGCGCGGCGCCTCGATGCCCGCCAGCGCCAGGAAGGTGGCGGTGTTGTCGGTGACGTAGGTGTAGTCGCGCAGGATGGCCTGGCGGGCGTTCTGGCCGGGCAGCTTGACGATCAGCGGGGTCGACACGCTGCCTTCGTGCGAGGCGCCCTTGACGTTGCGGAAGGGCGCGGCGCTCACCTCGGCCCAGCGCAGTCCGTACTGGAGGCGCTTGACCTGGTCGGTGCCGAGTTTCGCATATACCTCGGGCGCGGCGTTGGCCTCGTCGGTGGCCTTCGGATCGGCGCCGCCGTCGATCGGCCAGCCTTCGGCGCCGTTATCGGACTGGAACATGATGAAGGTGTTCTCGTACTCCGCGTACATGTCCTTCTGGATGTCGTCGAAGTTCCGGTCGCGGCTTCGCTTGGCGAATTCGCCGCCCAGGATCTCCTCCCAGTTCGGGCCCCATTCGATCTTCTCCATGCGCTGGCCGGTGATCAGGCTGCGCGGGCGCGCGGTCGGCGAGGCCTTCATCTCCGGCGC
>SEEY01001003.1 GCA_004211235.1 Rubrivivax sp. | reverse complement strand
CCGGCCACTTCGATGCCGAGATGACGCCTTTCGACGTCATCGAGCGCACGCCCAATCTTGCTGATGGCACGGTCAACACCCAGACGCGTACCGTCAGGCTCGACGAAGGCGCCCGTCCCGACACGTCGCTGGAAGGCCTGGCCAGGCTCAAGCCGGTGTTCGCCGCCAAGGGCAGCGTGACGGCCGGCAACAGCTCGCAGACCAGCGACGGTTCCGGCGGCCTGCTCATCGTCAGCGAGGCGGCGCTGAAGCGCTTCAACCTGACGCCGCTGGCCCGCTTCGTCTCCTTCGACGTGCGCGGCGTGCCGCCCGAGATCATGGGCATCGGCCCCATCGAAGCCATTCCCGTCGCATTGAAGGCGGCCGGCATCACTGCAGCGGACCTGGACTGGATCGAGCTGAACGAGGCCTTTGCCGCGCAGTCGCTCGCCGTGCTCAACGACCTTGACAGCAAGGGCATCGTGCTGGACCGCGCCAAGGTCAACCCCAACGGCGGCGCCATTGCGCTGGGGCACCCGCTGGGCGCCACGGGTGCCATCCGTGCGGCCTCGGTCATCCACGGCCTGCGCCGCACGGGCGGCAAGTACGGCATGGTGACGATGTGCGTCGGTGCCGGCCAGGGTGCGGCCGGCATCTTCGAGCGGCTGTAAATGGACCGCCGCCGCGTTCTCAAGACCTCTGCGATGTTGTTCGCGGTGCCCGTGGCCGCGACACAGCTGGCCGGTTGCACCGGCCGGCTCACCACCTTCACCAGCTGGAAGCAGGCCCAGCAGGCTGTGCTGGACCTGCTCTTCACGCCCAAGGTGGTCGATGGCAATGCCTGGAATCTCAGCCAGGTCATGCAGCACCTCGCGCAGAGCATCGAGTATTCGATGCAGGGCTTCCCGAACCTCAAGGGCGCGTGGTTCCGTTCGACCCTCGGTTCGGCCGGGTTCGCGGTGTTCAATGCGCGCGGTGCCATGAGTCACAGCCTGGACGAGCCGATTCCGGGCGCGCCCGCGCTGGACGCCTCACAGGGGCTGAAGGCCTCTGTGAACCGGCTGCTCGCGGCGATGGACGCCTTCTCGCAGTTCGACGGCACGCTGCAACATGAGTGCCATTGTCCCTGGCCCTCGCGGCCCGTCGTCGCTCAGGCCGCCGCGGTCTTCGAGTGGATCTGCGTCCAGTGGTTCGCCAGGTGCATCAGATGGGCGCGCTCGTACTGCGGCTTGGTGAGATCGCCGTAGGCGAAATGAGGTCGCAGCGTGCCGTCGAACTGCGAGAAGGCGTCCATCGCCGCGAGCAGCCGGTTCACAGAGGCCTTCAGCCCCTGTGAGGCGTCCAGCGCGGGCGCGCCTGGAATCTCAGCCAGGTCATGC
>SEEY01001002.1 GCA_004211235.1 Rubrivivax sp. | reverse complement strand
GCCTGGACCAGATGGACCGTACCTGGCTGCCGGTGCACCACAGCTGGCGCCTCAACGAGCGCCACTACGGCGCCCTGCAGGGCCTCAACAAGGCCGACATGGCCAAGCAGTACGGCGACGAGCAGGTGTTGATCTGGCGCCGCAGCTACGACACGCCGCCGCCTGCGCTGGAGGCGACCGACCCCCGCAGCGAACGCAGCGACCCGCGCTACGCCGGCCTGGCCGACGGCGAGGTGCCGCTGACCGAATGCCTGAAGGACACCGTGGCCCGCGTCCTGCCTTTCTGGAACGACACCATCGCGCCGACGATCAAGAGCGGCCAGCGCGTGTTGATCGCCGCGCACGGCAACAGCATCCGCGCTCTGGTGAAGTACCTCGACAACATCGCCGACGACGCGATCGTCGGGGTCAACATCCCCAATGGCATCCCGCTCGTCTACGAGCTGGACGAGAACCTCCAGCCGATCAAGAGCTATTACCTCGGCGACCCGGAAGCCGCCGCCAAGGCCGCAGCGGCGGTGGCGAATCAGGGCAAGGCCTGATTCACCGCAGCTAGCACCTCCTCGACGCTGGACCACTCCCCCGGTCCACGTCGCATCAAGGTCACGGTCGATCCCCACGGCGCCCAGCGCGCCGCATCCACCGGCCCCCAGATGCTCAACAGCCGCGCGCCGACGCCCGCGGCCATGTGGGCCGGGCCGGTGTCGTTGGCCACGACCACCGCGGCCTCCCGCAACAACGCGTTGTAGACACCGAGCGCCACGCCGTCCAGGCGGATGGCGTCCGGGTACAGCCGCATGGCGCCTTCCACCTCTGCAGGCCCCGGCACGATGACGACAGCGCGCCCTGCCGCGTGGAGGCGTTGTACGAACTCGGGGAACGCCGGCCAGCTGCGGTCGAGGAATTCGACGCGGCCATTGGCGAACGGGCAGATCAGCACGAAGCGCCCGGACTGCACGCCGCGTGCGGCCAGCAGTGCGCGCGCCAGTTCCCGCTGCGCGTCGCTGACCTTCAGGCCGATGTCGGCGGGCGGCTCGGCCTGCACACCGAGGAAGTCGCAGGCCAGCTCCCAGTACTCGACCAGCGTGTGCCGCCCTTCGCGGCGCGGGTGGCCGCGCCGCAGCAGCCAGCTGCGGCCGTCGCCCGCGTGCCCTTCGGCCTTCAAGCCGGCCAGGCGGGCGTCCAGCGCTGCCGAGAAGGCATAGGGAAACAGCAGCGCGTTGGAGCGCCGCTCGAAGCTCGGGTCTTCCGCCTTCAAGCGCCCGCGCAGCCCGCGCAGCTGCGCCACGCGCTCGCGGAACTTTGCCGGCCTCACCTGCACCGTCCAGCCTTCCGCTTCCAGCAGCCCGCGCGCCCAGCC
>SEEY01001001.1 GCA_004211235.1 Rubrivivax sp. | reverse complement strand
CTGCTGGTGCGCACCGCCGTCACCAACACCAGCGCCCGCGACGGCGACGAGGTGGCGCAGCTCTACCTCGTGCCGCCGAGCTTCGAAGGCGCCCCGCGCCTGGCGCTGCGCGGCATGCAGCGCCTGCCGCTCAAGGCCGGCGAACGCCGCGAGCTGAGCTTTCGCCTGGATGCGCGCGAGCTCAGCTTCGTGGACCGCGACGGCGTGCGCCAGGTCATGCCCGGCAGCTACGGCCTGAGCGTCGGCGGCGGCCAGCCCGATACCGGCGCGCCCGCCGAGCGCGCGACCTTCTCCCTAACCCGGCAGCTGCTGCTGCCGCGCTAACGCCCCCAACCGCTGGAAGACCACCATGATTTCACTGCGCTCCACCCTGCTGGCCCCCGTGCTGGCCCTGACGCTGACCTGTGCCCTCGCACAGGACGGCACCATCACCCCGCTCGCCGCGCCCGCCGAGCCCAAGGCCATTCCACTGCGCACGGGCGGCGTCGACAAGCAGCCCGCCGCCGAGACCTGGTTCATGCAATGGGGCGAGCCCATGGTGCGCAACGTCACCACCGCCACGCTGACGCCTTTCCTGCCCGCGCCGGGCAAGGGCAACGGCACCGCGGTGCTCGTGGCGCCCGGGGGCGGTTTCCGCTGGCTGTCGATCAAGAACGAGGGCTGGAAGGTGGCGCAGGCGCTGGCCGACCAGGGCGTCGCCGCCTTCGTGCTCAAGTACCGCCTGCAGCCGACGCCGGAGTCGCTCGACGGCTTCAAGGATTCGATGAACCGCATGTTCGCGTCGGTGGGCGCGGCCTCAGCGCCCGACGGCGCTCCGCGGCCCATGGCGCCCGACCTGTCCAACCAGCTCGCCGACGCCGAAGCGGCCTACGCCATGATCCTGTCGCGCGCCGGCGAATGGGGCGTCGACACCAAGCGTCTCGGCATGATGGGCTTCTCGGCCGGTGCCGGCCTGACGATGCACAGCACCCTGCAGTCCAAGACCATGAAGCTGGCCTTCATCGCTCCGATCTACGGCGGCATGAGCCCGGTCGAGGTGCCGAAGGACGCGCCGCCGATGTTCAACGTCATCGCCTCCGACGACTTCCTGTTCCGCGGCCAGTTCGGCGTCGTCAAGGCCTGGTTCGACGCCGGCCGGCCGGTGGAGTTCCATCTTTACCAGAACGGCGGCCACGGCTTCGGCCTGGGCTATCCGGGCAAGACGGCGAACGGCTGGTTCCCCGTCTTCATGCACTGGCTGGACGTGAACGGCTTGCTGAAGGCCGCCAAGGCGCCCTGAAGCCGCCGGCCCGGCCGGCACGCGACCGACCGACCGGCGGATGGCCGCGCTTCCTACACGCTGCCGCAGCAGCGCTTCCTA
>SEEY01000225.1 GCA_004211235.1 Rubrivivax sp. | reverse complement strand
CTGCCGGTGACGCAGCGCGCGCTGTGGCTGTGCAAGGGCTTCGAGGCGGGCACCGGCCGACTCGGCCATGAAATCGCCCGCGAGCTGCAGCCGGCCATGCGCGTCGGCGTGCTGTCCGGTCCCAGCTTTGCGCAGGAAGTGGCGGCCGGCCGGCCGACGGCACTGGTTGCCGCCAGCGACGATGCGGGACTTGCTCAGGCCGCGGTGGATGCCTTCCATGGCGAGCGGCTGCGGGTCTACACCTCCAGCGATCCGGTGGGCGTGGAAGTCGGCGGTGCGGTGAAGAACGTGCTGGCGATCGCAGTGGGCATCTGCGACGGCCTGTCCGATGTGGCGCCGGACGCACCGGGCCTGAACGCCCGGGCAGCCCTCATCACACGGGGCCTGGCCGAAATGCTGCGCCTGGGCGTCGCGCTCGGCGCGCGAGTCGAGACGTTCATGGGACTGTCGGGCCTGGGGGATCTCGTGCTGACAGCCACCGGCGACCTGTCGCGAAACCGTCGCGTCGGCCTGATGCTGGCCGAGGGCCTGGCCTTGCCGGAGATCCTGGCGCGCCTGGGCCATGTGGCCGAAGGCGTCTACAGCGCGCCGACCGTGCTGGCGCGGGCTCGCGAGGCCGGGGTCGAGATGCCGATCACTGAAGGCATGGTGGCGTTGCTGGAGGGCCGGTTGCGCGTGGGTGAAGCGGTCGACCACCTGATGGGCCGGGAGGCCCGGCCCGAATAGGCCCGCCACGGCGCAGCCGCTCCGTGCCCATCCCGCCCTGAGGGCGCCGCTATTCGATGCCGAGATCCAGCCTGGAGATCAGTGCTCGCCCATGTTCGTTCATGCCGATGACCTCCACGGTGCTGCCGTGCTTGCGAAGTCGCTGGCAGACCTTGTCCAGTGCATTCACCGCCGTGACATCCCAGAAGTGGGCGTCCTTCAGGTCGATGCGGACCGGTTTCCCTTCGATGTCGCGGACGTCGAAGGCATCCACCAGCAGGTCGGCGGACGCAAAGAAAACCTGCCCCGTCACGCGGTAGGTGAGGAGGTCATCGCCGGATCGCGCGACTTCCAGCAAACGTGCCACCTTGAAGGTGAAGAAGACGCCGCTCAACAGCACACCGACTGCGACGCCGGCAGCCAGGTTGTGGGTCAGTACCGTCGTCGCCACGGTCGCCACCATCACGGCGCTGGACAGCTTGGGATGCTTCAGCAACGCCCGGGCCGAACCCCAGTCGAAGGTGGCCGCCGAGACCATCACCATGATGGCCACCAGCGCTGCCACCGGGACCTGCGATACCCAGGGCTTCAGCAGCACCATCAGCACAAGCAGGAAAGCACCGGCAAAAAGCGTCGACAGTCGGCCGCGGCCGCCGTAGCGCACGTTGCTGACGGTCTGGCCGATCATCCCGCAGCCGGCAATACCGCCGAACAGGCTGGCCGCAATGTTGGCCACGCCCAGGCCCGCACATTCCCGGTTCTTCGAGCTCGGGGTGTCGGTGAGGTCATCCACCACGCTCGCCGTCATCATCGATTCCAGCAGGCCGACCATCGCAATCGCCACCGCAGGAAGCGCGATGAGCTGCAGCGTCTCGAGGGACCAGGGTATCTGTGGCAGGCCGAAGCTGGGCAGTCCCTGCGGCAGCAGGCCCAGGTCCGCAACGGTTTTGAGGGGCAGCTGCAGCGACTGCGCCGCCACCGTCAGAACGACGATGCAGACCAGCGGCGAAGGCACCAGGGTCGTCAGTCGCGGCAGCCCGTAGATGATGGCAAGCCCGCAGGCGACCATGGCCCAGGTGGCGCCATTCGCGCCGATGAGATGCGGCATCTGCGCCGAGAAGATGAGCAGGGCCAGCGCATTGACGAAGCCGGTGCGGACCGAGCCGGACACGTAGCGCATGAGCACGCCCAGGCGCAGCCAGCCGAACAACATCTGCACGATGCCGGCGAGGATGCCCGCAGCGAACAGGTATTGCGCGCCGTGGGCATGCACCAGCGGCGCCGCGACCAGCGCCACCGAGCCCGCGGCTGCGGACACCATCGCCGGACGGCCGCCAGCGAAGGCGATGACCAGGCTGATGACGAAGGACGCGAACAGGCCGACGGCAGGGTCGACCCCGGCGACGAACGAGAAGGCGATGACCTCGGGGATGAGGGCGAAGGTGGCGACCGCGCCAGCCATGAGCTCGCGCGGGACGCTGGGAGCCCATTCAGCGCGGAATGGATGCGGATGTCGGGACATGATGGTCAGGCTTCAGAAGTGGGGCGATCAGCCGCCACCGGCGTAGCCGTTCTGGCGCCAGGCTTCGAACACGGCCACCGCCACGCTGTTGCTCAGGTTGAGACTGCGCTGCCCCTCGCGCATCGGCAGCCGGACGCGCCGGGCGTTCGGGAACTCGTCGCGCAGCGCGGGCGGCAGGCCGGCGGTCTCGCTGCCGAACACGAACCAGTCTCCCGGCTGCCAGGCCACGTCGCCGAAGGGCCGGCTGCCGCGGGTCGTGAAGGCGAACATCCGCGCCGGGTCAGGCGACTCGGCGCTCAGGAAGGCGCGCCAGTCCGCGTGGCGTTGGACGCGCGCGTACTCGTGGTAATCGAGCCCGGCACGCTGCAGCAGCTTGTCTTCCATCGAGAAGCCGAGCGGCTCGATGAGATGCAGGGTGCAGCCGGTGTTGGCCGCCAGGCGGATCACATTGCCGGTGTTGGGCGGGATCTCCGGGTGGACGAGGACGATGTGGAACATGGGCGGCAGTATCGGCCGCGGTCATTCGTCCCCGGGTTCGGGCGTGCGTGCGACGACCCACGCCTGCACGCTCATGACGCCGGCCTGCAGCAGCACGCGCGCGAGCTCAAAAAGCGTCGAGCCGCTGGTCATCACGTCGTCCAGCACCGCGACGCTGGTGCCGCGCAGCCGTGCGGCGCGCAGCGGGTCGACGGCGAAGATGCCGCGCACATTGGCGACGCGCTCGTCCAGTTTAAGGCCGGCCTGGGGCGCGCTGTCCCGTACGCGCAGCAGCAACTCGGGCTCGCAGCGCAGGCCGCGCCGGCGGGCCAGCGAGCGTGCCAGTTCGTGCGACTGGTTGTAGCCGCGCTCACGAAGCCGCGAGGGCGACAGCGGGACGGGCAGCAGCCAGTCAGGCGTGTCGACTTCTGCAGCGGTCAGCGCCGAATTGACCCGCTCCAGCAAGGTCGCCCGAAGTTCAAGCGCCTGGTGGTACTTGAAATGCTGCAGCAGGCCGTCCCACGGAAATCGGTAGTCCAGGGCGGCGACGGCGCGGTCCAGTGGCGGTGGCTCGACGAGGCAGCGGCCGCACAGGGGGCGCGGCTGGTCGGCCAATGGCGGCGGCACGCGCGCGGCGCACGTCCAGCAACGCGGCGTCGGCCGGGCGTGGCGTTGCAGGCAGTCGTCGCAGACGGTCTGGTGGCTCCAGGCGCGGCAGACGGCGCACTGGCCGGCACAACGCATGAGCACCTTCTCGATCAACGCGGGTTTGGCCGCGGTCAGGGGGCGCTCGGGCATCGGCTCAATATACTGACCGGCCCATGAATGAGCCGGCATCGACCCCTACTTCAAACAAGGGGTTGCGGCCCCAGGATCTGGACGTCGCTGCGCTGCGCCACCAGGCCCGCCGGCTCGCGAAGGCGGCGCAGCCACCCTGGCTGCATGCCGAAGTCGCCCAGCGCATGGCCGAGCGCCTGCCCTTCATCAAGCTTCAGCCAGCGCGCCTTCTGGACGCGTCGCCGGCGCTTGGGGCCAGTGCTGAACTGCTCCGCCAGACCTATCCAAACGCCATGATGCTGTGGCACGAAGCCGACGCGCTGCTGGCCGCCCGCGCGGCCGCCGAGCGCACGCCGAGCTGGTGGCGCAAGCTGGCTGGCGGGTCGACGGGGCAGGTGGATGCCTTGCCCGTCAGGCCCGAGGTGGAACTGCTGTGGTCCAACATGGCGCTGCACGCCTGCGCCGACCTGCCGGCGGTGCTCGGTGAATGGCAGGCCAGCATCGCCGTGGGCGGCTTCGTGATGTTTTCCTGCCTGGGGCCGGACAGCTTCGTGGAGCTGCGACCGCTTTACGCCCGCGCAGGCTGGGGGCGTCCCGCGCCGGACTGGTGGGACATGCACGATATCGGCGACCTGGTGCTCAAAGCCGGCTTTGCCGACCCCGTCATGGACCAGGAGCGGCTGCGGCTGACCTGGGCCAGCCCGCAAAGCCTTCTGGCCGATCTGCGGGCGCTGGGCGGCAATCTGGCCCCGGCGCGGTTTGCCGGTCTGCGTGGGCGCGCCTGGCAGGCGGCGCTGGCGACCCAACTGGAGACACTGCGCGGCAGCGACGGCCGTCTCGGGTTGACGCTGGAGCTTGTGTTTGGCCATGCCTTCAAGGCCGCGCCTCGCCTGAGCATGGCGGCCGAGACCCATGTATCCGTCGATGCAATGCGCGCTAACCTGCGCAAGGGGCGTCCGGGTGGCTGATTGCTAGGTGATTCCCAGGGGCTGCTGTGCTCGGGAGGGTCAGAGACGCTGGGCTAAAATCCCGGGCCGCCAAGAGGGTCAAGGCAAAACCCGGCGCGATCCGCGGATCGTGCGGCACCCAGTCCGGCTCATTCCTCCGTATGGGGCGGACCTGCAGGTCCTGCTCTTCAAAGAACCAAGTGACAACCATGACGATGATGAACGCACGAGTGCATAGCGCCTCACGCGGGTGGGCCCAGCGGGCTGCCGTGGCGGCGATGGCGGCCCTGGCCATGGGTCCTGCCTTCGCGGTGAATGACCTCAAGGGCGGCCCCGGCGTCAATCAGCTCAATCTGCCCGAGCCGGTCACCCGCATCGCTGCCGACCAGATGTGGCTGCACAACTTCGTGATGATCGTCTGCGTGGTCATCTTCGTCGCGGTGTTCGGCGTGATGTTCTATTCGATCTTCAAGCACCGCAAATCCAAGGGTGCGGTGTCGGCGAACTTCCACGAGAGCGTGGCTGTCGAGATCGCCTGGACGATCGTGCCTTTCCTGATCGTCATCGGCATGGCGCTGCCGGCCACCAAGGTGGTGGTCGCGATGAAGGACACGACCAATGCCGACGTGACCATCAAGGCCACCGGCTACCAGTGGAAGTGGGGCTACGACTACCTGAAGGGCGAAGGCGAGGGCATCGGTTTCCTGGCGACGCTGGATACCGAGCAGCGCGAGCAGTCCAACTCGGGCAAGCCGGCGCCGGTCGACAACTACCTGCTCAAGGTCGACAACCCGCTGGTCGTGCCGGTGGACAAGAAGATCCGCATCATCACGACCGCCAATGACGTCATCCACGCCTGGATGGTGCCGGCCTTCGGCGTCAAGCAGGACGCCATTCCCGGCTTCGTGCGCGATACCTGGTTCAAGGCCGAGAAGATCGGTGACTACTACGGCCAGTGCGCCGAGCTGTGCGGCAAGGAACACGCCTACATGCCGATCCATGTGAAGGTCGTGTCCGCAGCGGACTACACGGCCTGGGTCGACGGCGAGAAGAAGAAGATCGCTGCCAAGGCCGATGACCCGAACAAGGTCTGGGAGCAGGCGGCGCTGATCGCCCGCGGCGAAAAGGTCTACACCGCCAACTGCGCCGCCTGCCACAAGGCCGACGGCAGCGGCGCCGGTCCGGTGAAGCCGCTGGATCATTCGCCGGTCGTGCTGGCCGAGAACCACCTCGAGCAGATCAACGTCTTGCTGAACGGCCGCCTCGAAAAGGGCATGCCGGCCTGGAAGCAGCTCAGCGATACCGACATCGCCGCCGTGGCCACGTACACGAAGAACAGCTGGTCCAACAAGACGGGCCAGACCGTGCAGCCGGCCGAAGTGCTGGCCGCGCGCAAGTAAGTCGAACACCGAATCAGAGGAATCCAAATGAGTGCAGTGCTTCCCCCCCACGGTGTTCACGGTGGCCATGCCGGCGACCACGGCCATGACCACGCCCACGATCACGACGAGCATCACGGTGCGCCGCACGGCTGGCGCCGCTGGGTGTTCGCGACGAACCACAAGGACATCGGCACGCTCTACCTGCTGTTCAGCTTCACGATGCTGATGGTGGGCGGCATCCTGGCGCTGTGTATCCGCGCCGAGCTGTTCCAGCCGGGGCTGCAGTTCTTCAATCCCGAGCTGTTCAACCAGTTCACAACCATGCACGGTCTGATCATGGTGTTCGGCGCCATCATGCCGGCCTTCGTCGGCTTCGCGAACTGGATGATCCCGCTGCAGATCGGCGCGGGCGACATGGCCTTCGCGCGGATGAACAACTTCAGCTTCTGGCTGTTGATCCCCGCCGCCATCATGCTGGTGGGCAGCTTCTTCATGCCCGGCGGCGCACCTGCTGCGGGCTGGACGCTCTACGCGCCGCTGACGCTGCAGATGGGCCCGTCGATGGACGCCGGCATCTTCGCGATGCACATCATGGGCGCCTCGTCCATCATGGGCTCCATCAACATCATCGTCACCATCCTCAACATGCGCGCCCCCGGCATGACGCTGATGAAGATGCCGATGTTCGCCTGGACCTGGCTGATCACGGCCTACCTGCTGATCGCCGTCATGCCCG
>SEEY01000224.1 GCA_004211235.1 Rubrivivax sp. | reverse complement strand
CACGGCCTCGCCGGACTCGGCGAGCATGACGACATCGGCGCCGGACTTGGATTTGAAGCGGTAGAGCATGCGCGCATTGTGCGCGCCATGACCCGCTCAGCCGGCGCTGGCCAGGCCCAGCCAGCCGGATACCGCGGCGTCGACGACATGGCGGCGTGGCCGCACGCGTTGCTCGAACTCGTCCGGCCGCAGCGCCGGCGCGAACAGGAAGCCCTGGAACTCGTGGCAGCCGGCCTGGGCCAGGAAGTCGCGCTGCGCTTCGGTCTCGACGCCTTCGGCAATGACCTGCAGGCCGAGCGCCCGGCCCATCTGGACGATGGCATTGGCAATGCCGACATCGCTGGGGTCGCCGGGCAGGCCCTGGACGAAGCTGCGGTCGATCTTGAGGCGCTGGATCGGGAAGCGCTTGAGGTAGCCCAGCGATGAATAGCCGGTGCCGAAGTCATCGATCGACAGCGTGACGCCCAATGCGGCCAGCGCCTGCATGCGCTTCAGGCCCTCGTCGGCGTCCCCGAGCAGCACACTTTCGGTCAGCTCCAGCTCGAGCATGCTCGGCGGCAGCGCGGCGTCACGCAGGGCGGCGGCGACGCTGCTGACGAAATGGGCCTGCTGGAACTGCAGTGCCGACACGTTGACGGCGACCGGCATGCGCAAGCCGCGGCTCAGCCAGTGGGCGGCCTGCTCGACAGCCTCGCGCAGCACCCACTCGCCGATGGCGACCACGAAGCCGCTCTCCTCGGCCAGCGGAATGAACTCGCCCGGGGAGATGTCGCCACGCTCGGGGTCGCGCCAGCGGATCAGCGCCTCGGCACCGATGACACGGTCGCTGCCGAGTTCGACCTGGGGCTGGTAATGCAGGCGGAAGCGCCCCTCGGTGAGGGCCTGACGCATGGCGTGGTCCAGCCGCATGCGCGACAGCAGGTCGACTTCCTTGCGCGGCACGTGAAAGCGGAATCCCGCGCGGCCACTTTCCTTGACCCAGTGCATGGCGCGCTCGGCGCTGGCCAGCAGCTCGTCGGGCTTGGTGCCGTCGCCGGGAAAAAGCGCGATGCCGCAACTCGCCGTCACGGTGAAGCTGAGCGTGTCGAAGCTGAAGGGTTCGGCCAGCAGCTGTTGCACGCGACGCGCGGCGGCCTCCGCCTCGAACATTTGGGCGCCGTCGATGAGCAGGGCGAACTCGTCACCGCCGAGGCGGGCCAGCGTGTCGTTGACGCCGACCGCGCCGCGCAGCCTTTCGACGATCTCGCGCAGCACCCGGTCGCCATAGCTGTGGCCCAGGGTGTCGTTGATCTGCTTGAAGCGGTCGAGGTCGAGATGCAGCAGCGCGAAGGCCGGCGCCATGTCGCCCGTCGGCCCCGCAGCCATCTGCTGCACGATGCGGTCGGACAGCGCACGGCGGTTGGGCGCGCCGGTCAGCACGTCGGAGCGGCCGAGTTCCTCGATGCGCTGATGGGCGGCCAGCTTTTCGCTGAGGTCGCGGAAGGAGAACACGCGCCCGATCGGCTCGCCGCGGCTCATCTGCGGCAGCGAGACCTGCTCCAGCACGCGGCCGTCGCCCAGCCGCAGCACGTCGCTGGAGCGCATCAGCGGCGCGTCCAGCAGCGCCTCGATGCGCAGCCGGTATTGCTCGCCGTCGACCATGACGCGCTGCAGGCTCAGCCACAGGCCGGCATCGCCGGGCTCGTGCAGCAGCCCGCCAGGCAGGCCCCAGAGCTTGGCGAAGCGGCGGTTGAAGCTGCGCACGCGCCCTGCCAGGTCGACGACCAGGATGCCGTCCGCCGTCGACTCCAGCGTGGCGCGCAGCTCGGCCAGCAACGTCTCCCGCTCGGCCTCGGCGCGGCGTCGGCGTGTCTGGTCGTGCAGCAGCACCAGCCAGTAGCGGTCACCCTCGGGCGTGTGGATGGGACTGATGGCGCGGCTCACCCAGCGCGGCTGGCCGTCGCTGTGCGTCAGCACGGTGTCCGAGCGGATGCGTGCGAACGGGTCGCGGGCGGCGCCCTGCCAGAAGGCCTCGTCCTCCAGCGACCCACACAGCAAGGCTGGCGCCTGGCCCAGCGCGCGCTCCGGCTTGAGGCCGAGCAGCCGCAGGGCTGCGCGGTTGATCACGCTGACCGTGAGGGTCTCGCCATCGACGAGCCAGGCCGGTTCAGGCAGACCTTCTAGCAGCGCGCCGATCAGGGCCGGCGCCTCCGGAACACGAGGCTGGGAAAGGTGAGCCTCGCGACTTGTCGTCACGTGACCAGCTCCCCGGGCCCGGTGATCACCGCGTCGAAGAAGTAGGCGATGCGCGCCCGCGGGCTGAGGTAATCAAGTGACGCGCGCGGCAGGAACTGCGGTTTCAGGCTGCGGCGGATGCCGAGGTCGGGCATCTCCTCCAGGTTCAGGATCAGCGCCTCTTCCTTGACCACCTTGATGTCATGCACCATGACGCGCGGCTTCAGCGGGCGCGCCGAATTGACCGAGACGACCAGCGCGTAGCGGTCGTCGGTGAGCTGCACCGTGGAGCCCGGCGGGTAGACGCCCATCATGCGGATGAAGGCGTTCAGCATCGTCGCGTCGAAGCGGTTGCGGCCCTGCGCGAACATCAGGGACAAGGCCTCGTGCGGCGTCATCGCCTTGGAGGTGATGAGCGGGTTGCACAGGCCGTCGAAGCGGTTCACCAGGGCGACGATGCGCGCGCCGGTGCTCATGCGGTCCATGTTGATGCGCTGCGGGAAGCCGCTGCCGTCGGCATGCTCGTGGTGCTGCGCAATGATCAGCAGCGGCGCCGGCGGCAGGCCCATGGATTGGGCGATGGCGACGCCCTTGGCGACGTGCTGCTGGTAGGCCTGGGTCTCGGCGGCCGTGAAGCTCTCATCGCGATGGCGCAGGCGCGCTGCCACCTCGAGCTTGCCGACGTCGTGCAGCAGGGAGCCGACGCCCAGATCCATCATCTCGTCGCGGTTCAGCCCGAAGGCCCGACCGAGCAGGAGCGCAATGATGCAGACGTTGAGGGCGTGCGCCGTGGAGCGGTCTCCGGCGGCTTCGTTGAGCAGCCGCATGTTGAGGTCGCCCTCGACCAGCATCTTGTCGAGCAGCGCGGCCGTGAGGCTTTCAGCGCCGCGGCGGGCCTCGTGCGGATCGGACTGGACGTGCTCCATGACGCCGCGGAAGCCGTCCGCGGCCTCGCCGTACTGCTGCTCGCACAGGCGCAGCGCCTCGCGCTGGGCGGCCAGCGCACGGCGGTGCGCCTCACGGGCAAGTTCTTCGGGCGTGGGCTGAGCAGAGGCGGCGGCAGTTTCTGCCGCTCCGGGCTCGGCATCCGGCGCGTCGCCCTGAGCGGCGGCCGGCTGCAGCGACAGGTCGCTCTTCGCAGGGCTCCAGCGCACTTGCGTCAGGCCGAGGCGGCGCAGGATCACCAACTGATCGCTGGAGGCGATCTTGAAGCTCGACAGCGGAAACGGATGCGACATCCAACCCAGGTCAAGGTGGATGAACATCCCAACCGTCAATTGGCTGACATCGATCAGCGGATCGTTTGATCTATCCTGCATTCACTCAAAACCCGCGCCCGGGCGTCTCTCGCTCGACCCCGGTTTCGGCACCGCTGCCGAGGAACCTGGAGCCGGCCTGCATACGTCATCTCGGCCGATGGACCACGCAGCTCCGGGAAAATTCCCATGGACTGCGCAGCGTGGAGCTTAGCGCCTGATCGTGACCGAAATCCCGCACCTTTCTCCGTGCAAACGCGGAGGAATGCCCGTCTGACGCCTGGCACTCGTCATCCCGACGAACCCGGCGTTCGCCCCGCACGTAGCGACCCGGAGCGACCCGCCGTCGGGCTCAGCGCGTCGCTCGGTGTTGTGTGATCAGCTCGCGATACCAGTGGGCGCTGTCCTTCGGCAGCCGCGCCAGCGTCTCGTAGTCGACGTGGACAAGGCCGAAGCGCTTCACGTAACCCGAGTTCCACTCGAAGTTGTCGAGCAGGCTCCAGTAGAAATAACCGCGCACATCGGCGCCCAGGCTCATGGCCGTGGCCAGCGCCTGCAGGTGGGCGCTGAAGTAGGCGATGCGCTCCTTGTCGGGCACGGCACCGTTGACGACGCTGTCGGCGTTGGCCATGCCGTTCTCGGTGATGTACATCGGCGGCGGGTTGTACTCGCGCGCCAGTCGCACCAGGTGCTGGGCGAACACCTCGGGCACGATCTCCCAGCCCATGTCGGTGAAGCCGCGCTTGCCGGGGCCCTTGACGGTGGTGCCGTCGGCCGCGAACAGACTCCGCGTGTAGAAGTTGATGCCGAGGAAGTCCAGCGGCTGGCGGATGCGCTCCAGGTCGCCGGCCTCGACCGTCGGCGCGTCGGCGCCGACGAAGTCGATGGCGTCCTGCGGGTAGGCGCCGCGGAAGATCGGGTCCATGTACCAGCGCACGTTCAGGCCGTCGTCGATGCGGGCGGCGCGGCGGTCGGCCTCGGTGGGCGTGGCGGGAAAGGACGGCGTGTGGTTGAGGACGATGCCGAGCTTGGTCTTCGTCTCCGCGCGCATCGCGGCGATGGCGTCGCCGTGCGACAGCATCAGATGGTGCGCCACTTGCAGGCTTTCCGCGCGGCTCTTGTGGCCGGGCGCGAACTGGGCGGTTTCATAGCCCAGCGTGGCCGTGCACCAGGGTTCGTTGTGGGTGGCGATGCTGGCCAGGCGGTCGCCGAAGCGGCGGGCCACCTCGGCGCCGTAGTCGGCAAAGCGAGCCACGACGTCCCGAGACAGCCAGCCACCCTTGCCGCCTTCGTCCAGCGCCTGGGGCAGGTCCCAGTGGTAGAGCGTGGCGTGGGGCTGCAGGCCGGCCTGCAGCAGTTCGTCGACGAGGCGGTCGTAGAAGGCGAAGCCGGCTTCGTTCCACGCGCCCTGGCCCAGCGGCTGCACGCGCGGCCACGAGAAGCTGAAGCGGTAGCAGTCCAGGCCCAGGCTCTTCATCAGCGCGACGTCTTCACGGTAGCGGTGATAGTGGTCGCAGGCGATGTCGATGTTGGACGCATCGTTGATGCGGCCCGGCTGGCGGCAGAAGTTGTCCCAGATGGAAGCGCCCTTGCCGTCCTCGAAGGCCGCGCCCTCGATCTGCGCGGCGCTGGTGGCCACGCCCCACAGGAAATCGGGCGGGAAGGACCTGGCAAAAGCGGCGAGGTCGAGGCGGTCGGGATCGAGAAAGTTCATGGTGAAGAAGGCGCCGGGCGCAACGGAGGCCGGGACTGGATAAGGGTCATGCAAATCGGCGCGAGCCACGACTCGCCCCGCGTCGGGACTGCTGCAGGACCGGCGCCATCGCAGCGCCGGAACGCCGGGTCCGCGAACCCAGCCAATCGATCATCTCTGATCATTGACAACGCTGTCAACGGTAATGACAGCGGTGTCTTTTGAGGCCGGAACCTGTTCACGAGTCGGCTGCGACGTGGATGACAGCAGGCCTGGAAGCGGGGAGTGCCAGGGTCAGGCGCGACCCGGTCAGCGCTTCAGCCGGCGCGGGTGGAGTCGCGCACGATGAGATCGTGGGCGAGCACCTTGTGCAGCTCGCCATCGTCCGCCGGCCCCAGTTCGGGCTTGTTGGCGAACACCAGCATTTCCACGGCCGTGCGCGCCATGGCCGCCACGGGCTGGCGCACGGTGGTCAGCGCGGGCCAGACGAGGGCCGCGGTGGGCGAATCGTCGAAACCGGCGACGGACAGCTCGCCCGGTACGGACAACCCCAGGCGCTGTGCGGCGGCAAGCACGCCGAGCGCCATGTCGTCGTTGCTGGCGAAGACGGCGGTGGGCCGCTGGCGCCGGCTCAGCAACTGGTGGGCGGCGTCGCGGCCGCTTTCGAAGGTGAAGGACCCGGGCTGCATCAGCTCCGGGTCGATCTCGATGTCGTGGGCCCGCAGCGCGTTGATGAAACCCTGCTCGCGCGCCGCGCTGGCGGACTGGTCGGGCGGGCCCTTGATCAGCGCGATGCGGCGGTGGCCCAGGCTGATCAGCAGATTGGTCATCTCCTCCGCCGCGTGGACGTCGTCCATGCGCACCGAAGGCACATTGCGGATGTCGCGCTCTGGGGACATCAGCACGCAGGGCGTGCCGTTCTCGCGCAGCGCGGCCAGCACTTCCGGGTTGTCGCACAGCGGCGGCGTCAGGATCATGCCGTCGGGCCGCAGCGCCATCACCATGCGGTCGATCTGCTGGCGCAGGTCGGGCGCATCGTTGTGAAGTGACTCGACCACGAGGTGGTAGCCGAGCTCGCGGCAACGCACGGTGGCGCCCTGCTGGACGCTGCCGACAAAGGCGGCGCTGGGGTCGTAATAGAGCAGGCCGATCAGGAAGGATCGGCCGCCGGCCAGGCTGCGTGCCGACTGCTTGGGCCGGTAGCGCAGGGCCTCCACGACCTTGAGGACCTGATCCCGGGTGCTTTCGTGCACGCCGGCCTCGTTGTTGAGCACGCGCGATACGGTCTTGATCGAGACGCCCGCCTCGCGGGCGACGTCAACGATCGTGGGGTTCGGGCCGCGCGCGCTCACAACTGCAGTCTTACTTCTTCTTGGCCGTGGC
>SEEY01001000.1 GCA_004211235.1 Rubrivivax sp. | reverse complement strand
TGCTTGAAGCGCTGTCCAACGGTGCCGGCCCGCGCAAGATCCTCGTCACGCTGGGCTACAGCGGCTGGGCGGCAGGCCAACTGGAAGAAGAGATCGGCCGCAATGGCTGGCTGACGGTGGACGCCTCGCCGGCCGTCATCTTCGACACGCCGGTCGAGCAGCGTTACGAGAAGGCCCTGGGCCTGCTGGGCGTGGACCCGCGCATGCTCAGCTCGGACGCGGGGCACGCATGATCAAGGCTGTTGCTGCGCCTGGGCGGCTACAGACCTTTCTTGCTTTTGACTTTGGCACCCGCCGCATCGGCGTGGCTTCCGGCACGCGGCTGCTTGGCGCCGCCGAGCCACGCGGCACGATCCGAAGTGGCGACTTCGACGCAATTGCCGCTCTCGTGAAGACCTGGCAGCCCGACGCCCTCGTGATTGGGGTGCCGCGCCACCCCGACGGCGCGCCGCACGAGATGACCGCCAAGGCGCAGAACTTCGGCCGCCGCCTGGCCGGGCGGCATCACCTGCCGGTCTTCGAGGTCGACGAGCGCTACACCAGCGTCGCAGCGGAAGCAGAAGGCGCGCCGGACGTGGACGCCGCTGCCGCCGCGCTGATCCTCGAACAATTCTTCAGAGAACATTCATGAGCGACCTCAAACTGGACGCGGAAGGCCTGTACCTCGAGCTCAAGCGCGGCGTGCAGCGGTTGCTGACGGCAGATACCGCCCTCGTCGGCATCTGGAGCGGCGGCGCGTGGCTGGCCGAGCGGCTGGCCGTCGACCTTGGCGTGCCCGACGCCGGCACCATCTCCAGCGTGCTGCACCGTGACGATTTCGGCTCTCGCGGCCTGGCCAAGACCGACCACACCTCGCTGCCCTTCGACGTCAACGGCCGGGACATCCTGCTGATCGATGACGTGCTCTACACCGGCCGCACGACGCGGGCGGTGCTCAACGAGCTGTTCGACTTTGGCCGCCCGGCCAGCGTGCAGCTCGCCGTGCTGGTGGACCGCGGCGGACGACAGCTGCCGATCGAGCCGGCGTATTCCGCGGCGCGCGTGTCGCTCAACAGCGAGCAACACCTGCGCCTGGTCCGCGGCGAAGATGGCCGATTCGCCTTTGAGGTGAAGTGATGCTGAGCAAACGAAATCCCCAGCTGAACAAGCATGGCGAGCTCATCCATCTGCTGTCCATCGAAGGCCTGCCGCGTGCGGTCATCGAGCAGATCCTGGACACGGCCGGCAGCTTCCTGTCGGTCAACGACCGCGAGGTCAAGAAGGTGCCGCTGCTGCGCGGCAAGTCGGTGTTCAACCTGTTCTTCGAGAACAGCACGCGCACCCGCACCACCTTCGAGATCGCCGCGAAGCGCCTCTCCGCCGA
>SEEY01000999.1 GCA_004211235.1 Rubrivivax sp. | reverse complement strand
CCAGCAGGTCGAGTGCGATGATGGTGCCGTTGAGCTGCCCGACCGCCGCACCGCCCTGCCCCGCTTCCTTGGGTGCGAACCGGCGGCGCAGGTACTGGCTCCAGGCGCCCGGCGTCGCGCCAAGGTCCACGACGACCTGGCCCGGCCGGATCAGCTTGAGCTCTTCATCGATCTCCTTGAGCTTGTAGGCCGCGCGGGAGCGGTAGCCGTCCTTCTGGGCCTGCTGCACGTAGGGGTCCGACACATGGTTGTTCAGCCATGCCTTGTTGAGCTTCTTGCTTTTCGTCTGCGTTTTCATGCCCACGGGATAATACGGGGATGCCCCAAATCAACCTCACCCCCGCCCAGCGCAAGGACAAGCGCGCCGATGCCCATCATCTCGACCCCGTCGTGATGATCGGCGGCGAGGGCCTGACATCTGCCGTCGTCAAGGAAACGGATGCCGCGCTGAAGTCGCACGGCCTCATCAAGATCCGCGTGCTGGGCGACGACCGCGCCGCCCGCGAGGCGATGTTCACGCAGCTCTGCGACGAGCTGAACGCCGCACCCATCCAGCACATCGGCAAGCTGCTCGTGCTGTGGCGGCCCATGCCCGAGAAGGTGAAGGTCGAGCGCGAAGGCGTCATGCCTGGCCCCCGCGTCGTCAAGATCGTCAAGTTCTCCAAGAGCGGCAACGGCCGGCCTCAGATCAACAAGGTCAAGGTTATGGGCAACGAGCGCGTGACGCAGGGCGGCGAGATCAAGCGAATCAAGAAGCGCGCGGTGACCACCAGCGTCAAGAAGCGCGCCGCGGAATGACCCACGCGAGGGCCATCACCGCCAGGCCCTTGACACCGAAGAACGCCAGTGAAACGCCGTGCAGCGCGGCGAACGACGCGATGCCGGAGCCCCCCCGGGCGTCCGCCATCAGCGGCTGCAGACCGTAGTAGCCGGCGACGGTGCAGAACAGCGCAACCACCGGCAGCAGCAGGCAGGCCGAGAACTGCGAACGCTCGCCGCCCGAGTCCACCACGTCGCGAACGATGCGGCGCTCGATCATCAGCAGCACCAGCCCAATGACCAGGCTGACCTGCGCCTCCACTGCGAACACGCGCGCCACGTAGGCGGCGGCCTGCGCGCGCTCCAGCACCGCAAAAGCGCTGGGCGCAGCGACAAAGGCGACGCAAAGCAAAAAGCCGCCCCACAGGGCGGCCAGCAGGGCCTGCAGCCGCGCAGGCATCACTCGTAGCGCACGTTGATGACCTCGTAGCGGCGGATGCCGCCGGGCGCCTGCACCTCGGCCGTGTCGCCGGCTTCCTTGCCGATCAATGCGCGGGCGATGGGCGAGCCGATGGAGATGCGGCCGAGCTTGATGTCGGCCTCG
>SEEY01000223.1 GCA_004211235.1 Rubrivivax sp. | reverse complement strand
GCCATGCCCAACACCGTCACCTTCCAGCGCGTGCTGCGCTGCCCGCCCGAGCGCGTCTACCGTGCGTTCACGACGCCGGCCGCGATGGCCAAGTGGCTGCCGCCGTTCGGCTTCACCGGCACGGTCCATGAGATGGACGCGCAGGTGGGCGGCAGCTGGCGCATGTCCTTCACCAACTTCACGACCGGCGGCAGCCACAGCTTCGGCGGGCGTTACCTGGAACTGGTGCCCGGCCAGAAGCTGCGCTACACCGCCACGTTCGATGACGCCAACCTGCCCGGCGAGATGACGACGACGGTGGAGCTGCGCGCGGTGTTCTGCGGCACCGAGGTGCGCATCAGGCAGGAGGGCATCCCCGACGTCATCCCGGCGGAGGCCTGCTGCCTGGGGTGGCAGGAATCGCTGGTGCTGCTGGCGCAGCTTGCCGAGCCGGAAATCAACCAGTAGGCGGCTCAGGCCAGGCGGCCGGCGGGCAGCGCGGTGGGCGCTGCACTGAGGCGGCGCCAGCGCCAGGCGAGCAACGCGGCCGACAGTGTCAGCGACACGGCCGCGGCAGGCAGCAGTGCCCACATCGGCAGCTTCAGCAGCGAGCCGATGCCGAACAGCGCCGACCCCAGCAGCATGAAGGCCAGCGTCGGCATCACCGTCGTCCAGATGCTGGGCGCCTTCATGGTGGCGGGAATGCGGGTCAGCACACCCACCATGAAGGGCAGGGAGGCCAGGGGCAGCCAGACGAGCAGCGCATTGTTGGCGTGCACGGCCAGTGGCAGCACCGCCAGCGTGCTCAAGGCCCAGGCGGTCAGGCCCTGGCGCAGCTGGCGCCAGGCGACGGCGCGGTTCAGCACGCCGCCGAGCGGCATGCCGGGCAGCAGGCGCAGCAGCGCCTGTTCTCGCCGGCTGTGCCACAGCGTGCCGGGCAGCGCGAAGGAGGGGTTGAAGCCGGCGCTCAGGATGCCGATGCCGATACCCGTAGAGCCTTGCACCCAGAAGGTCTTCGCGCCGGCCAAGGCCCCGGCCGCAACGCTGAAGATGAGCAGCAGCAGTCCGAGCGTGAAGCCGATGGCCACCAGCTGCCTGAGCCAGTGCTGCGGGCCGTGCAGCACGATCTCGGCGCGGGCCATGACGCTGGCCTTGCCGGGGTTGGCCTGCCCGATCACATGGCGCAGCCAGGCCGACGTGATGCGTTCGAACGGCTGGCCGAGCCACTCGCCCGGGCCGCCCCAGGCCGCCAGGCCGGACTGCTTGCCCTCCATGGCCAGGCGCGACAGTTGGCGCATGCGCACCAGCCGGCCATAGCGCGCCTGGTGGGCCGCATCGCCGTTGCCGAAGGCCTGCCACACCAGCCAGACCTGCGCCAGCAATGCCAGTGCCAGCATGCCGAGGTCATTGGCCCGCCACAGGGCCGCGAGGCTGCTCCACAGTACAAGCAGTTGCGGCTGCAACAGCGTCAGCAGCGGCCAGCCCAGCGCCAGGCTGATCCACAGCCACACATTGCCTGCGGACCGGAACAGGAAGCACATCACGCAGCTGCTGGCGAGGAGCACCACCGCGGGCGGGACGGGAATCTCGAGGAGCAGCCACGCTGCCAGCACCGGCAGCACGGAGGCCACGGCCCAGCCGAGCAGCGCCGCCTGGCGCAGCCGGCGCAGGTGCCTGGGCACGAAGCGCGCCGCCTGCGGATGGTTCTGCTCCATCAGGCTGGACGCAACGACCATCCATGCGCCGACAAGCGCCATCGCACCCACCGCGGTGGCAAGGCCCCAGCGTGCCGGCCCGTCCAGCATCACGACGGAGCCCACCACCAGCAGCAGCACCAGCCCGTAGATGATGCGCCGCACCCAGGGATTGGCGCGGTCGCGCTGGTCCCAGGGCACCAGCAGGATCTGCAGCAGCACGGCGGTGTTCATCAGGCCAGCTCCGTGAACAGGTCTTCGAGATTGACGGCATCGGCCTGCACGCCGCTGGGCAGTTCGCGGCTCGCGGGCAGGCGCGCCAGCACGCGCTCGCGGCCAGCCTCCAGCGGGGTGCGCTTGAGCGGTTCCAGCCCCAGCCGCGCGAGCTCGGCGGTGCTGCCGGTGAACAGCCGCATCTCCTCCAGCAGCTCGTCCAGCGGCGCCTGCAGCACGATGCGGCCGCCGCTCAGGAAGGCCATGTTGAAGGCGACGCGTTCCAGGTCGGACAGGATGTGCGTGGAGAACACGACGGTGGTGCCGCGGTCCAGCACCTGCTCCACCAGCTCACGCAGGAAGTCGCGCCGGCCGAGCGGGTCCAGGCTGGCGACGGGTTCGTCCAGCACCAGCAGGTCGGGCTCATGGGCCAGTGCCCGGATGATGGACAGCCGCTGCTGCTGGCCGCCGGAGAGCTTGCGGATGGGCTTGTCGCGGGCGATGTCCCAGCGCGACATCAGGCCGTCCACCTTGGCCGTGTTCCAGCGCGGGTAGAAGCTCTTGAAGTAGTTGAGCAGGTGCCCGGCGGTGAAGCCGTCGAACAGGTCGTTCTGCTGCGGCACGTAGCCAATGCGGGCACGCGCGGTGTCGTCGAGCTGCTGCACGTCCTGACCCCACAGGCGCACGCTGCCCGACTGCGGCTCCCGCAGGCCCAGCAGCGCCTCCAGCAGCGTCGTCTTGCCGGCGCCGTTGCGGCCCAGCAGGCCCACCACCTGACCGGGGACGAGTCGCCAGTCCAGCCCGTCCAGCACTGCCGGGCCCTTGGGATACGAAAGCTGGATGCCGCTCAGCTCGGCGGTCGGCGTGTCGGTGTGCGGGAATTTCGTCATGGGGCTTGCTCGTCAAGAATGGTTTTGAACAGCTGCAGAGCCTGGGCCTTGGACAGCTCCAGTTGCCGCGCTTCGGCGGCGGCCTTCTCCAGCGTCGGGCGCAGCAGGCCGGCGCGGTCGGCGGTCGGCTGGGCCTTCTGGTGCTGGGCGGCGACCACCATGGACAGTCCGCGGCGGCGCTCCAGCACGCCATCGCTCTCCAGCAGCGAGTAGGCCTTGGAGACGGTCATCGGGTGCACGGCCAGCGCCTGCGCCAGCTCGCGCACCGACGGAATCTCGTCGCCCGCCTTCAGCTGCCCGGCGGCCACCCGCCGCTTCACCTGCTCGATGAGCTGGCGGTAGATCGGCTCGGTGGAGCCGGTGTTGATGTGGACGAAGCGGGTGGGATCCATGCGGTACTGACAACGTGTACTAGTACGATAGTACACATAGACAGTGGCCGTCAAGCGACGCGACGCACATGTTCTGAGCGAATAAAGTCGAAAACTCGCCGATACAGTCGAAAACTGTCAATAACAGTCGAAAACTGGCTTGCAACGCCTCAGGCGCCTGACTCCGGCAAAAAAGGTCCGTCGGAACCAAATAAGGTCCGTCGGATGTTTGCCGCATTGTGAGAGCCGCTGGCGGCAGCACTGACAATGGCCGCCCTACACGACCGACTGGATGTCAATGCCCATTGCGCGCGCTTGATCCGAATCAGTTCGGCCTAGCCAAGAGCACGCTAGCTGGTCGGCGTGACCGGATCGAGAACATCCAGCGCGAGGACTTCAAGCCGCTGGAGCAAAAGCGCAGCAAGCGCGGGCAGCGCAGCGAGCTGGCAATCCACTTCGACTCGCTGGACGCACTGTCCGGCTCCCATGAGGATGTCTGCGGCCGCCATCCACTTCGACTCGCCTACGCACTCTCCGGCTCCTATGAGGGTGTTTGAGGCACACCACAAGGCGCGCGTGTTCGTGTGGTTTCTACGGTTGTCTGCGGCACACCACAAGGAATCCCTCCCTACCATTTCGGCATGAACACCTCGAAACCGGCAGCGAAAAAGCCCCAGGCGTCGAAGCTGCCCACGCCCCATGCCAAGGCAGCTGTCACAAAGTTGGCGGAAGTGGCCAAGCTCACCGAGAAAAGGCTTCCCGAGCTACCAAAAGATGGTCCCGAGTTGATGCGTTCCTTCGAGAAAGATCCTACGTGGGCGAAGCTCGGGGCGCTGTTTCTGGTGCGTTTACCAATGATCTTGGCTTGCTCTAGCGTGCCTACGGTGATGTTGGCAAAGGCGATGGGCTTCTGGTGAGCCCGCAGCGCCGACAACCCAACGTTCGGACGCAGCGGGATGCCGGTCTTGAAGACGCCCGTGGTTGGATCACGCACTCGTCCCGGCTCAAACGAAGTTATCTCCAAAATTTGGCCTTCCATGCCGCGGCTCTTGATCTCCTTGAGCGCAGCAACGAAGTCTGGCGCGACCTTTTTGTGAAGGTAGAAGGGATCCGGGACGTTCTTCGCGTTCGGCAACTTTGGCAGAGCGACCTTGACTAGGTTGCTATCCCTCCAAACTGGATCGACCTCAGCTGTTCCAGGCTTTAACGGCACGCCGAAAGTCTGTTCCAACTGGTCAGGCCTGTAGGGCGTGGGCGGGCCGAAGTAGGGAACGTCCTCGACCGTCAGCTTTGCGATCGTGCAATTTGGGTCTTCGATCAGCTCGGTCTTGACCAAGAACTTCAAGGTCTTGAGCGTTGTGACTTCATCCGCCGACTTGCTGGCCTCCTGAATCAGCGTTGACCGAAGCTTTTCTCGTTCCAACGTACGGTTGGATTGGAGGGTCACGAACGCGGCGACGACCGTGCCGATGCCGCCAAGGACCAGCAGCACGGCCGGGTTCGACAGCCAGGTGAGCAAGTCCGTGTCAGGCTTGGGCTTGGGCTCATCCTCCGGCGGCACATCTTTCAGGGTGCGGACTTCACTCTGGAGCGCACGGACCGCGGCCAGGACTTGTCGAATATCTTGGTCATAGCGGGAGAGCCTGGTCATCAGGGGCATCGCCTTTGTGGGAGCAACGAGGCGCGGCGAGGCGCGCGAGTCCGCGAGCTTCCGCAATGACATCGGAACGCGCATCCTCAAGGCCGACGATGCGGGTGGCTGCTCAGGCAAGAGCCTTTTCAGCGACTCGATGGCCTGCTCGAGCACCTCGCCGGACCAGTCGGCGTTGACGCTATCGGCCAGCGAACCTACCGCGCCGCAGATCGTCGCCTTCAGCTGCTCTTCGCTCTTGAGCGCGTCTATCCGTTCCAGGGCCGCGATCAACCCAGTCAGCTCGCCCTTGACGTCGGAGGCGGCGAGGGTTGTCTTGGGGACGTACTGCGGGAACGCAATCTCGTACTCCTCGTCGAAGTTCCGGCTGACGGTCACCATCTCCAGTTGTGATGGATCCAGCTTGGTCAGCGCCACCAACTTGTCTCGAAGCGAGGTCGCGTCAAAGTCAGCAGAGATGAACCGATAGGCGCCGGGGTTTGCGCGGATGTCCGCGAACATCGTCTTCGGATAGTCCGACGTCGGTTGAATCTCGCCCTCGCGAGCTGGGTTCAGCTTCCAAAGCGGAAGCAGCAGATTGGTCTTCCCGGACTCGTTGACGCCGATGAGCGCGGCGACATCGCCGGCCTCAATCTCACCGCTGTCCTTCACCGATCTGAAATTCGTTACCCGGTACTTAATCAACTTCATCTTGTGCTCCCTGATGGCAGGCCCTTGTTCGCGCAATCGAGCCTTACACAACCAAGTTGATCACGCCGGCGCATCGCTCGCCACGGTGGCGTCCCGAACTCCTGCACGCATGGCGGCGCTTCCCATCAGGTCATCGCAGCCGGATGAGAGATTGGATGCGCTTGGTGATGCGCTCCAGCGCATCGGCATAGAACCAAACGAAGGATGACCCGGAGCCAAAGAACGCCTAAGCGGATGTTCTCGAACGTGTAGGGTCTGTGGCGCGGAACCCGCCTCTCCCGAGCTTCCCGCGCCGGGGTAGCCGATCGCCACTCGTTGACCGGTGACGCCCTGGCCCGTCCCTGTGCAAGGTGGATCGCGCGGCGGCCGAATCCGGTTTTCGACTTTTTTTGTCAGCTTTCGCTGCGGACCTCGCCGGAACTGGCTTCAGTTTTCGACCGCTCCGAAGCGCCGAACAAATGTGATCGCCCGCTAGGCCGCATTCCGCCTAGGGTCTGGTTTTCGACTTTATTAGTTCAGATCAGCACAATCCCGGGGTTGCCGTTTTTCCGGACCCCGCCATGCGCCGACTGCTGATCACCGCCACCCTGCTCGCCACCTTTGCCGCCCAGGCCCAGGTGAAGGTCGACGACCCGTGGGTGCGCGCCACCGTCGCGCCGCAGAAGGCGACCGGCGCGTTCATGCAGCTGACGTCGGTCAAGCCTGTCAAGGTCGTCGCCGCCAGCTCGCCGGTGGCGGAGGCCGTCGAGATCCACGAGATGAAGATGGACGGCGGCGTGATGAAGATGCGTGCCGTCGATGCGCTGCCGCTGCCCGCTGGCCAGGCCGTGGCGCTGAAGCCGGGCAGCTATCACGTCATGCTGATGGGGCTCAAGGCGCCGATCAAGGCCGGCGACAAGGTGCCGTTGACGCTGACTGTGGAGGGCGACGGCCAGCAGCGCTCGACCGTGGAGATCGAGGCCGAGGCGCGCTCGCGGTAACGGCGTTGCATCCGCTGCGCATGCGGGCCGGCCGGCGCGCGGCCCGCGTGCGCGGTCAGCCGATGTCGATCTGGCGCTCGACGACCCGCG
>SEEY01000222.1 GCA_004211235.1 Rubrivivax sp. | reverse complement strand
TACCAGCGCTCGGAGATGCAGCCCCAGTTCGCCAACATCGCCACGCCCAGCGAGATCGTCGTGTCGACCTCGTTCACGCTGGAGATCGGCGAGACCAGCGGCACCATCTACTTCTGCATTCCGTACGCGACGCTGGAACCCATCCGCGACGTGTTGTATTCGACGACGGTCGGTGACTCCACCGAGCCCGACCGCCGCTGGATCAACCTGCTGAAGACGCAGATCCAGGCGGCCGAGGTGGAGCTGGTCGCGGAACTCGGCACGGCGCCGGCCACGGTGGAGCAGTTGCTGGCCTTCAAGCCGGGCGACTTCATCGAGCTGGACCTCGATCCCATGATCCAGACCAAGGTGGACGGCGTGCCGGTTTTCGAGTGCAACTACGGCACTTCCAATGGCAAGTACGCCCTCAAGATCGACAAGATGCTGACCGGCTCTCAAGAGAGCTGGCTGGGAGCCAAACATGAGTCCTGATTCACCCAGCCAAGAAGAACAAGACGCGATGGCGGCTGAGTGGGCCGCGGCGCTCGCTGAAGCGGCCCCGTCCCCGTCCGTGGCGTCAGAAGTCACCGAAGTGCCGGAGCAGGTGTCGACGCCCAGCTTCGCCAACTTCACGCCGACCACCGGCAACGGCCCGGGCAACGACATCAACATGATCCTGGACATCCCCGTCCAGCTCACCGTCGAACTCGGCCGCACGCGCATCCCGATCAAGAACATCCTGCAGCTGGCCCAGGGCTCGGTCGTGGAGCTGGACGCGCTGGCCGGCGAGCCGATGGACGTGCTCGTCAACGGCTACCTGATCGCCCAGGGCGAAGTGGTGGTGGTGAACGACAAGTTCGGCATCCGGCTGACGGACATCGTCACGCCGTCGGAGCGCATGCGCCGGCTGTCCAAGGCGGCTTGACGGCCCACGCCGTGCCGGCTTCGCCGGCCCCCTCAAGGGGGCAAGGCCGACAGCCCGGCAGAGCCGGATCAGCGGCTGCCCTCGATGTCGCCGCACCTGCGGCGGCGGCGGTCGTGGAACGAGCAAGGGTTTCCCGGGCCATTTAGGGGGTTCGGCCGCTCAAGTCCGTCCGCAGAATGCCGAGGCATGAATGCTTCCGGCCTGCTCCCCTTTCTCTGGTTCCTCGGCATCGTCGCGCTGATCCCGGTCGCGCTGTGGCTGCTCAAGCGCACGCCCATGGGCGGCTCGGCAGCCGCCGGCGTGCTGCGCGTCGTGGCCCAGCTGCCCACCGCGCCCAACCAGCGCCTGCTCGTCGTCGAGGTCGGCCAGGGTGACGACCGCCGCTGGCTGGTGCTGGGTGCCACGGCGCAGAGCATCACGACGCTGCACGTCTTGCCGCCGCAGGCCGAACCGGTCCCGCCGGCCTCGTTCGCCAAGCTGCTCAAGAAGGAGCGCAACGATGCGGCTTAAGTCCCTGCTGAGCCTCGGCCTGCTGGCCGCCGGCAGCGCCTTCGCACAGAGCCAGACGCCGCCGGCCACGTTGCCGCTGCTGGTCGGCCAGGGCGCCGGCGGCAGCTATTCGGTGCCGATCCAGACGCTGCTGTTCTTCACGGCCCTGGGCTTCCTGCCCGCGGTCATCCTGATGATGACGGCCTTCACGCGCATCGCCATCGTGCTGAGCCTGATGCGCCAGGCGCTGGGCACCCAGGCGGCGCCGCCGAACCAGGTCATCGTCGGCCTGTCGCTGTTCCTGACCTTCTTCGTCATGAGCCCGACGCTGGACAAGGTCTACGCCGACGCCTGGCAGCCCTACAGCGCCGGCACCATCCAGTTCGACGAGGCCTTGAAGCGGGCCGAGGTGCCGATGCGCGGCTTCATGCTCAAGCAGACGCGCCAGGCCGACGTGGCGCTGTTCTCGCGGCTGGCCAAGGTGGACCCGAGCGTGAAGCCCGAGGACGTGCCCTTCAAGGTGCTGGTGCCGGCCTTCGTGACCAGCGAGCTGAAGAGCGCCTTCCAGATCGCCTTCCTGATCTTCATCCCCTTCCTCGTCATCGACATGATCGTGGCGAGCGTGCTGATGAGCCTGGGGATGATGATGCTGTCGCCAGTGCTCGTGTCCCTGCCCTTCAAGCTGATGCTGTTCGTGCTGGCGGACGGCTGGAATCTTCTTCTCGGCTCCTTGGCCGCTTCCTTCGTCACCTGAGCACCTCATGGACGCACAACAAGTCTTCACTTTCGGCCAGCAAGGCCTCTACATGATGATGCTGGTGGCCGCACCCATCCTGATCGTCGTGCTGCTTGTCGGCACCGTCATCAGCGTGATCCAGGCGGCCACGCAGATCAACGAGGCGACGCTGTCGTTCGTGCCGAAGGTCATCGCGGCTGTCCTGACGCTGGCGGTGGCCGGGCCGTGGATGATGACGACGCTCGTTGAGTACATCCAGCGGACGTTGATGACGATTCCTAACGTCGTGGGCTGACGGGGTAGGCGGTTAGGTGCTCGCTGCTTTTCGTTGCCACCACCATGTCGGGAGCTGCGCATCGAGCAGCTCGATGCTCGATGCGTCGGACCGGCGCCACCATGCCGGGAGTCCCGCCCGGCGGCGGGGTAACTTTCTTCTGCGGGGCCAGAAGAAAGTCACCAAAGAAGAGGCCCTGAATCCGCACTCCAGTGGGGTTAAGGGCTTGGCATTGCATTGCGCCCAGACGCGACCCGCTGCGCTCTCGCTGCTGTCCTTGTCGCCAGCAACCTTCATCGCACCACCTGCCCGCCTAACGCGCGGCTGCACGCCGTGCTCACCAGGAATACCGAATGCAGCGTCGCTCGGGCGACGCGATGGCTCGTTGCCTTTCGTAGGTTGGGGTGAGCATCGCGAACCCCAACAGACATCGCGCCGCCCGACGTTGGGGTTCGCGGAGCTCACCCCAACCTACCCGCGCCAAACCGATGGAGCGGCGCCCCAGCGCCGCTGTCTTCGTATTGCTGATGAGCCCGGCGTGCAGCCGGCGTTAAGCGGCGTGAAGGGGCGATGGCTGGTGCTGGTGACAGGGACAGCAGCGAGAGCGAAGCGGCTCGCGTCTGCCCAAAGCGCAGCCGGTCGTTTTCGCGCGCCGCTCCGGGCGGCGTCGCGGTCGTGTGCGGTTCAGGGCCTCTTCTTTGGTGACTTTCTTCTGGCCCCGCAGAAGAAAGTTACCCCGCCGCCGGGCGGGACTCCCGGCATCGTGGCGACAAGCCACTGCGCGGAAGATCGACCAAGTCTCGGCGAGCGGTCATCCCGCTAACGGACCAACACCAAGCCATGTTCTCCGTCACCGAAGCCCAACTCCTCGCCTGGCTGAACCCGCTGCTGTGGCCCTTCATCCGCACGCTGGCCCTGTTCGCCGGCATGCCCACGTTCAGCCAGCGCAACGTCCCGCTGCGCCTCAGAGTCGGCCTGTCGCTCTTCATCGCCGTGGCCGCGCAACCGTCGCTCCCCGACATCCCGCCCACGCCGCTCGACTCCTTCCCGGCGCTGACCCTGCTCATCGCCCAGCAGCTGCTGATCGGCCTGGCCATGGGCTTTGCCGTGCGCATCGTCTTCGCCGCACTCGAGTTCGCGGGCGAGCTGATCGGCCTCCAGATGGGGCTGAACTTCGCCGGCTTCTTCGACCCGAGCACCGGCGCCCAGGGCACGGCCAGCGCGCGCTTCTTCGGCAGCATGGTGGCCTTCCTGTTCATCGCCATCAACGGCCACCTGCTGCTGATCAATGCGCTGGTGCAGAGCTTCCACAGTTTCCCGGTGGGAGCCGAGCCGTTCGCCTTCCTGCGCGTGGCCATGCCTCAGCAATGGGGCGCCGAGATCTTCACCATCGGCCTGTGGATCGCACTGCCGCTGATCACGATGCTGATGTTCGTCAACCTCGTGCTGGGCGTAATCTCACGCGTGGCGCCGCAGATCGGCGTGTTCTCGGTCGGCTTCCCACTGACCGTGAGCGTCGGCCTGATCGGCATGGTGGCGACGCTGCCACTGATGCAGACGCCCTTCACCGTGGCGCTGGAGCGTCTGCTGGCCGTCTTCAGCTAGCCCTCGTCCGGCGCGGCCCGGACGAAGGCACTGCGGCTTCGCCGGCCTGTCAAACCGGGCGCTGGCGGCGGCGCAGCAGGGCCAGGCCAAGCAGGCCCAGGCCCATCATGGCGTAGGTGCCCGGCTCCGGCACGGCGCTGACCGTCAGGCCCGACAGCGTGCCGTTGTAGGTACCGATCAGCGTCGCTGCGCCGGTGCCCAGGTTGATGCCGTAGATGCCGGTCGCCAGCGAGGTGCCGGCGTCGACGTTCAATGCGGCATAGGCCTGGCCGTTGCCCAGGATCTCGAAGCCGTTGGCCTTGAGCGAATCCACGCCCAGGGCGCCCACCATCGTGATCGTCGGCGCGTTGAAGGCCGACGACGCCATGGCCAGCATGTCGGTGCTGGAGTCGATGTAGTAGAGCGCGGTGCTGGCCGGCGCACTGGCGGGCATCAGCATCGAGTTGGTGTAGGCCACGCCCGAGAAGCCCGGGGCGATGGTGTTGGCCGCGTTGCCGACCACGCCGGTGCTGGCGTTGATCGCGAAGTTGCTGCCCGCCGAACTGACCAGGCGCAGGGAAGCCGCAGTGCCGAAATCGGCCACCGGGTTGAAGTCGATGCCATAGCCCAGATTGGCCTGGATCACCGGCGTGCTGAGCGCGGTCACGAACGTCGCTGCGCCGGTCATCTCGTTGACGGTGTAGATCTGGTTGGACAGGCTGACGCCGTAGATCTTGCCGTCCTTGGGTCGCGTGTCGATGCCGACGAGGCGGTCGCCCGCCGCCAGGCCGGTGATGTCCACGTTGACCGCGCCCGCGATGTTCGCCGTGTCGATGCGGCTGATCTGGTTCTGGCTGTTCAGACCGATCAGCGTGACCGCCTGGGACGAGGCGCAGGCGAGGAAGGCAGCGGCGGCGAGCGCGGTGCGCAGCGAGGAAGTCATGAGAGGCTCCTGGGGGTAGGTGGTGAGGGCGGGACGAACCCTCTTCCTACGGCCAGGTGCCATGCGCCGGATGCGGGATCCGGCGCACCCCCCTAACTTGCAGCTCCTACGCTTCGCGCAGAGCCGTCGTCACCGGCAGGCTCGCCGCCCGTACCGCCGGGAACAACCCGCCGATGAAGCCGATGGCCAGCGCCCACTTGATGCCTTCCCAGAGCAGGCCCGGAGACACGGCCAGGTTGAAGCTGAGCTTGCCGACCGAGCCGGCCGCCATGGTCGAGGCCTCGTAGCCATTGAACAGGGCCCAGGCGACGAAGCCGCCGACAAGACCACCGATGAGGGCCAGCAAGGTCGTCTCCAGCATCACGGCAACGACGACAGGCAGCCCGCGAAAGCCGATGGCGCGCAGCGTCGCGATCTCGCGCGCGCGCGTGGCCACCGCGGCGAACATAGTGTTGAGGGCGCCGAAGATGGCGCCGACGGCCATGATGGAGCCGACCGTGATGCCGATGATGCGAAGGACCTTCGTCATCTGCTCTGATTGCTTGGCGAAGAACTCGAGCGTGGTGCTGGCCTTGACCTTGAGCTGCGGGTTGTTCTCGATCGCATTGGCGAAACCCTTGATCGCGTCCGCGCTCACCAGCTTGACGGTGGCGGAGTTGCGGCCGCCGCCGCGCTTGTAGGCGTCGTTGACCGCATTGCCGTCACCCCAGATCTCGGACTCCATCGCGTCGCCGGAGGCGAAGATGCCGACGACGGTCCAGGGTTGGTTGCCCAGCTTCAGACTGGAGCCCACCGTCAACCCGTCGAACTGACGGACCGAGCCCTTGCCGACGATGAGTTCGCGCAGCCCGGGCTGAAAGGTCCGGCCTTCGATGATCTTCACGTGAGGACGCACGGTGAAGGCGGCCTCGCTGACGCCGCGGATCTGCGCACTGCCGGTGTCGCCCGTCTTGCTGCCCTTGACTGGCAGGCTGACGGCCGCCACCGTCTCGGCCGACAGGATCGGCTCGCCCTTGGCGTTGCGGGCCACCCCGGGCGCCTGTTCGATCTGCAGGATGTCTTCGCGCGTCAGCGACGAGGACACCTCGTTGGCGGACGCACCGCGCAGCACGATGGCGGTGTCCTCGCTGCCGGAGTTGCGCAGCGTCTGGCCATAGCCCTCGGCCATCGCCAGCAAGGACACCAGCACTGCGACCACCCCGGCGATGCCGACGACGATGACGGCCGAGGAGCCCATGCGCTGGGTGAGCGTGCTGATGCCCACCGCGGCCACCGATCGGGTCTGCATGCCACTGCGGAACAGGAACATCCAGGCCGCGAGCAGGACTGCGAGCACCACGGCGCCGTACCAGGGCAGCAGGACCCACGCGGCCAACAGGATCGCCAGCAGCAGCACAAGGCCGAAATTCTTGAGGAACTTCATGGTCAGGCCCTCCCGGCCAGTGCATCGGTGATGTTGACGCGCATGGCGCGCAATGCAGGGAAGGCGCCAACGATGAGACCGAACACCAGCGCCAGGCCGACGCCCGTCAGCCAGCTTTCCGCCCCTGCGGCGGGCAGATTGAGGGCACCACCGCTGCCGGCACTGACCGCCGGGCCGATGACGCTGGCCAGCACCAGGCCGACCGCGC
>SEEY01000221.1 GCA_004211235.1 Rubrivivax sp. | reverse complement strand
TTCACCGTGGCCTGGCCGATGGTGCCGGTGGCACCGAGCAGCAGCACGCGTTGCGGCGTCATGAGCCTGCTGCCCGACCCGGCCTGCGCGGCATCCTGAACGGCAGCATTGCCTGCACCCAGGGCTGGCTGAAACGTTGCAGCGACAGGCTCTCGTGCACGGACAGCGCGCCGTCCTGCGCGTCGCGCAGCAGCGAGCGGCTGTAGAACGGGCCGCTCTCCAGCGTCGCCAGCAGCCCGGGCGCCTGCGCGGAGCGGGTGCTGCGCGTCAGGCCCCAGGCGGTGCCAGGGAGGGCGCATGGAGGCGGCAGGGGCCGGGCGTGGATGCGGCCGGCGGCGTCGATGTCCAGGGCCACGGCGCGCTCGCTGCCATCGGTGCACTGCACGTCGTAGAGCAGCCGGCTGGCGTCGCCGGGCCGGGCGCTGCGGGACCATTGCCAGCCGGTGAAATCGCGCTCCAGCGGGCGCGTGCCGTGGTTCATGTCGAGGTAGGCGTCGCCCTGCCAGCGCAGACCGGGGGCGTCGAAGTCCAGCTCGATGCGGGCGCGCGGCGCCACGGGCTGCCAGTGGTGGCGACCGGCGGCGTCCAGCGTGAAGGCCTGGCCCGGCAGCTGTTGCGGCTGCACGCGGATCTGGCCGCGCAGGCGCCGTGGCCAGGGCGCCGTCCATTCGTCGACGTCGATGTGCAGCGCGCCGGCGTCGGTCCAGGCGAGCCGGCTGGGGCCGATCTGCAGGTGGGCATCGCTGCGCTGCAACTGCGTCTCGCCGCGCTCGGTCATGGCCCACAGGCGCTGGTAGCGGCTGCGGCCAGGCGGGCGGCGGTAGAGCGACACGTTGAGCGCACAGTGGGCCTCGGGCCGTGCGCCGCCGTCACCGTGGCGATGCCGCGCCCAGGCGTAGTAGGGCGAGAACACGCTGCCGACGAAGGCGATCAGCGTCAGCGCGTGGGCGCTGCCGTCGGGCTGGGGGTCGCTCAGCGCGTCGAGGTACCACCAGGCATAGGCACCGCCGCCGAGCGCAAGGTCGAACGCCGCGCCGCGAGGATCTGCTCGGCCGCCAGCTGGCCCGACAGCGCCGCCATCGGCACGCCCGGCCCCGGGTGCACCGAGCCCCCAGCCAGGAACAGGCCCGGCAGCCGCGTCCGCCCGTCCGGCCGCGCGTAGAAGCTCGCCTGCCAGCCCCGGCTCGCCGGCCCGTAGAGGGCGCCCGCGCTGCCCGGGAACAGTTGCGCAAAGTCCTGCGGGCGGGTCAGCACCTGTGCCTGCGGGCTGGGCGCGAGCCGCAGCCCCGAACGGCTCAGCTGCGTCCACATCTGCTCTTCGCATCGCGCAATCTCCTGGTCGGTCAGCCGGCGCCCGTCCGTGCCGGCAGGCGCGTTGACGAGGCACATCAGCCGCTCGGGCCGGCCTGTAGCGGCGGGTGTGGGGCCTGCGCCGCCATGACGGTCCTGGGCGCAGACATAGACGGTCGGGTGCTGCGGCAGGCGGCCGCCGGCAATCGCTTCGAACTCCGCCTGATAGTCCGAAGGCGGGCCGAAGAACACGTTGTGGTGCGACAGGTCGAAGCCACTGGCCTCGGCCTGGCAGTGCCAGGTCAAGGCTGACAGGGACGGGCCAGGCTGCTTCGCGCGTGGCGAGGCGCCGAGTGCCCGCTGCACATCCTCGCCGAGCAGGCCCTGGGCCAGGGCCCGGGCGTCGCCGTTGAACACGACTGCCGACGCGGCCAGGCGCCGGCCGTCTGCCAGCTCCACGCCGCTGGCACGGCCGTCGGCCATCAGCAGCCGGCGCACCTCGCAGCCGTAGTGCAACCGAACGCCTTGCCGGCTCGCGCAACGGGCCAGCGCCTGCGCCAGCCGGTAGATGCCGCCGTCGAGGCGCCAGACCGCCTCACGCTCGACATGGGCCACCAGCATCAGCGTGGCCGGCGCCTCGAAGGGGGAGGAGCCGCAGTAGGTGGCGTAGCGGCCGAAGAGCTGCTGCAGGCGGGGGTCGTGAAAGTAGCGGCCCAGCTCGCGCCAGAGCGTGGTGAACGGCGAAATGCCGAGCAGCTGCTTCAGGCCCGTCAGGCCCTGCTGGCGCAGCACCCGCCAGGCGAGCGAGCCCGGCGTGGGCCGCGAGCTGCGGATGAAGGGCGCATCCAGCGTGCGGTAGATGGCCTGGGCGCGGGCGCAGAAGGCGCGGTAGCGCGTGGCCTCGGCTGCGCCGCTGAAGGCAGTGATGGTGGCCACGCTTTGCTCCAGCTCGGCCAGCAGGTCGAGCTGTTCGCCAGGGCCCCAGCTGTGCCGGGCCAGCACCTCGCAGCGGCGCAGGTCGACGTGCCGGTCCAGCGGCTCGCCCAGGCGCTCGAACAGTGCGTCGAACACCCACCGCATCGTCAGCACGGTCGGGCCACCGTCCAGCAGCGGGCCGCCGACATCGACCTGGCGCATCTTGCCGCCGGGTGTGGACGCTCGCTCGACAACCTGCACGTCGAAACCCGCCTTGCCGAGCAGCGCCGCCGCCGTGAGCCCGCCGATGCCCGCACCGACAACCACCACCCGCGGTGGTCGCATTCCGTCCGGCAGTTCACCAAGCCTCATTGACGCCCCATCGCGGTGTGTCTATGCTGATTGACACATAGTAGTGTAATTGTTGGCCGACAGGCCACAGCTTGGCGCCATGGCGCCGTCTTCCAGAAAAAGGCCTCTATGCCCCATGAAGACCGGATCGAGCGAGCCCTCCAGGCCAGCCTAGCGCCCAGCCTGCAGGGCGGCCACCCGCCCAAGCTGGCGGCGGCCATGCAGCACGCGGTATTCCCCGGCGGGGCACGCATCCGGCCCAAGCTGACGCTCGCCGTCGCGCTGGCCTGCGGGGAGGACGACCGCGCGCTGACCGACGGCGTCGCCGCGGCCATCGAGCTGCTGCACTGCGCCTCGCTCGTGCATGACGACCTGCCCTGCTTCGACGCTGCCGAGACGCGCCGCGGGCGGCCGTCGGTGCACCGGGCTTTCGGCGAGCGGCTGGCGGTGCTTGCGGGCGACGCCCTCATCGTGGCGGCCTTCGAGGTGCTGGCGGGCAGCACGCAGCGCCATCTGTCGCGCCTGCCGCCGCTGCTGCGCACGATCAGCCAGGGGGTGGGCATGCCGATGGGCATCGTCGCTGGCCAGGCCTGGGAGTGCGAGCCGCAGATCTCGCTCGCCGCCTACCAGCAGGCCAAGACGGGCGCGCTGTTCGCCGCCGCCACGATGGCCGGCGCCCAGGCGGCAGGCGCCGACGGCGCGCCGTGGCGGGCGCTGGGGGAACAGCTGGGCCAGACCTACCAGGTGGCCGACGACATCCGCGACGTGCTGCTGGATGCCCGGGCTTTGGGCAAGCCGGGCGGCCAGGACGTGGCCCTCGGCCGCCCGAGCACGGCGCGCGAGCTGGGGCTGGACGGCGCGCTCGCCGAGTTCCACCGCCTGGTGCAGGCGACGCTGCTGACCGTGCCCGTCTGCCCGGGCTCGGCGCAGTTCCGGCAGCTGATCCGGCACGAGGCGAACCGCCTGGTGCCGCAGCATCTGGCGGAACGCGTGGCCATGGTGGCCTGAGCGATGGCCGCGCGGTCCATGGCGGCGGTTCACTGGAGCGATGCGCCACTCGCGTGGCGGGATCGGCTGCTGGGCAGCGCGCGGTTTCGTCGCTGGGCCGAGCGCTTTCCGCTGACCCGCTGGATCGCGCGCCGCCGTGCCGCCGAGGTGTTCGACCTGGTGGCGGGCTTCGTCTACTCCCAGGTGCTGCTGGCCTGCGTGCAGCTGCGCCTGTTCGACCTGCTGCTGGCGCAGGGGCCGCAGACGCTGGACGCGCTGGCGCTGCGGCTGAAGCTGCCGCCGGCGTCTGCCGAACGCCTGCTTCTGGCTGCCGTGTCGTTGAAGCTGCTGGAGGCCCGCCCGTACGGTCGCTTCGGCCTCGGGCCGCGAGGCGCGCCGATGGCGGGCAACGCCGGCCTGGTGGCCATGGTGGAACACCACGCAGCGCTCTACCGGGACCTGGCCGACCCGTTGGCGCTGCTGCGCGGCGAGGCCGGGCCGGGGCGCCTGGCGGGCTTCTGGCCCTACGCGGGCAGCGACGCCCCCGCGGCCCTGGGCGCCGAACAGGTCGGCGACTACTCTGCGCTGATGGCGGCCTCTCAGCCACTGGTGGCCGAGCAGGTACTGCAGGCCTACCCGATGCAGCGCCATCGCCGCGTGCTGGACGTCGGCGGCGGCGATGGTGCCTTTGCCTGCGCGCTGGCGCGGCATGCACCGCATCTGCAGGTGCAGGTGTTCGACCTGCCGAGCGTGGCCGCGCGGGCCGCTTCGCGCTTCGAGCAGGCGGGGCTGACCGGCCGGTGCAGCGCGCAGGGCGGCGACTTCCTGCGTGACGCCTTGCCGGCCGGCGCCGACCTCGTGACGCTGCTGCGCGTGGTGCACGACCACGATGACGAGCGGGTGCTGCGGCTGCTGGGCGCGGTGCGCCAGGCACTCGCCCCCGGTGGCCGGCTGCTGCTGGCCGAACCGATGGCGGACACCGGCGGGGCCGAGGCGATGGGCCATGCCTATTTCGGCTTCTACCTGCTCGCCATGGGCCGGGGCCAGCCGCGCAGCGAGGCGCGCCTGCGGGAGTTGCTGGCGAAAGCCGGTTTTGCGCGTGTGCGCTTGCTGCCGACGCAGCTGCCCTTGCAGGCCAGCGTGCTCATCGCCGACGCTGCTTGACGAGATAAGTGTAAATCGTAGTTGACGGTTGACTGTGTAAGCGTAGTATGACTCTCATGAGATCCAGGAACCGCGACAAGCAAGCGCCGGCCCGCCGCCACTGCGGCACTGCGTTCGAGGAGGCCATCTCATGAACACCCTCGCCGTCGTCATCGACCGCCCCGAGCACCTCAGCCTCAGCCCCCTGCGGCTGCCGGCGATGGAGGACGAAGACGTCGTCGTCGAGGTGGAATGGAGCGGCATCAGCACCGGCACCGAGCGCCTGATCTGGACGGGCACGATGCCGATGTTTCCTGGCATGGGCTATCCGCTGGTGCCGGGTTACGAAGCGGTGGGCCGCGTCATGGCGGTCGGCCCGGCCAGCACGCAGTGGGTGGGCCAGCGGGTCTTCGTGCCGGGCGCGCGCTGCTTCGGCGACGTGAAGGGCCTGTTCGGCGGCTCAGCCTCGCGGCTGGTCGTACCCGGCCAGCGCGTGGTGCCGGTCGACGAGAAGCTCGGCGAACAGGCCGTGCTGCTGGCGCTGGCTGCCACCGCGTACCACAGCGTTGCCGGCGGGGGCCAGGGCCAGCCGCACACGCCACCCGATTTGATCGTGGGCCATGGCGTACTGGGCCGGCTGCTGGCGCGCATGAACGTCGCGGCCGGCATCACCGACTTCACCGTCTGGGAGACCAACCCGGCGCGTGCCGACGGCGCCGTCGGCTACACGGTCATTCACCCCGACGACGACAAGCGCCGTGACTACAAGGCCATCTACGACGTCAGCGGCGACTCGGCCCTGCTCGACAGCCTGATAGGCCGCCTCGGCTACGGCGGCGAGGTGGTGCTGGCGGGCTTCTATTCACAGCCGCTGTCGCTGAACTTCGCGCCGGCCTTCATGCGCGAAGCGCGCATCCGCGTGGCGGCGGAATGGAAGCGCCCGGACATGCTGGCCGTCAACGCCCTGTTGCATGCCGGCCGGCTGTCACTCGACGGCCTGCTCACCCACAGCGAGCCGGCGGAAAACGCCGGCAACGCCTACAGCCAGGCGTTCAACGATGCCGGCTGCCTGAAGATGGTTTTGGACTGGAGACATCACGCATGAGCACCTCGACGATTCCCGCGGTGGCCACCGTGACGTTCCAGCCGCGCTCCGCCGCCGCTCAAGCGCTACGCGCTGAGGCCGCCATCGAGCCTGATGCGCCGGCGACCGGCCCGGTCACCAAGACCACGCAGATCATCGCCATCTACGGCAAGGGCGGCATCGGCAAGAGCTTCACGCTCGCCAACCTCAGCTACATGATGGCCCAGCAGGGCAAGAAGGTGCTGCTGATCGGCTGCGACCCGAAGAGCGACACCACCAGCCTGCTGTTCGGCGGCAAGGCCTGCCCGACCATCATCGAGACCAGCAGCAAGAAGAAGCTGGCCGGCGAGGCGGTGGCCATCGGCGATGTCTGCTTCAAGCGCGACGGTGTCTATGCGATGGAACTCGGCGGCCCCGAGGTTGGCCGCGGCTGCGGCGGGCGCGGGATCATCCATGGCTTCGAGACGCTGGAGAAGCTGGGCTTCCACGACTGGGGCTTCGACTACGTGCTGCTGGACTTCCTCGGCGACGTCGTCTGCGGCGGCTTCGGCCTGCCGATTGCGCGCGACATGTGCCAGAAGGTCATCGTCGTCGCCAGCAACGACCTGCAGTCGCTCTACGTCGCCAACAACGTCTGCAGCGCGGTGGAGTACTTCCGCAAGCTCGGCGGCAACGTCGGCGTGGCCGGCATGGTGATCAACCGCGACGACGGCACCGGCGAGGCCACCGCCTTCGCGGAAGCGGTCGGCATCCCGGTGCTGTCGGTCATCCCTGCGAACGACGACATCCGCC
>SEEY01000998.1 GCA_004211235.1 Rubrivivax sp. | reverse complement strand
TGGGCAAGCTCTACCTGTTCGGCAGCGCCGGCTTGCCGCAGAGCTTGCCCACCGCCCTGCACTGGCTCGAGCGTGCCGCGCGCCAGGACTGCCGGCAGGCCTGGCAACTGATCGGCAACCATATTCCACTGGCGCTCGCGCAGCCCAGCGCCCAGGCGCTCGCCCCCTGGTACGAGCGGGCCTATGACGACGGCAGCGTGCATGCCGGACTGGTGTTCGCCCAGCTGGTGCTGGGCGACGGCGGCCCCAGGGCCGATCCAGCCGACGCGCCGGTAGTCGACAAGGCGTTGCGCGCGCTCGAAGACGCCGCCCGGGCCGGCTTCCCGGAGGCCCAATGGCTGCTGGCGCGCCGCCGCGATACCGCGACCGCGCGGCCGTCCGCTGCCGCTGCCGGTTTTCCTCCCGCGCCGCTCTCGGCCCAGGGCTGGCTGCGGAGCGCGGCCGACAGCGGCGTAGCAGAGGCCCGCTCCGCCGTGCTCGACCAGGCCTGGGAAGCCGGGAACTGGGACGATTACCTGGCGCGCGCGCTGCCGCTGGCGCGCGAGGTGGTGCGCTCGGCCGCCAGCCACGACGGCGTCCACCGGCTGGCGCCGGGCGACATCGCACTGCTGTCGCGGGTGGCGCGCCTGCTCGACGACGACGGGCAGGGGGACGACGCCGTCCACCACGGCGCGCGCGGCGGCACGGCGCTGGCGCCGGACGAACCGCTGTGCTTCTGGGAGCTCGCCGCGGCCGAGCACGAGCGCCACGCCCAGCTTGCGCTGGGCCTGCGTAGCGCACGCATGGGCGTCGACGGCCGCCGCATTGCGGGCGGCGGCGGGGCCGCCAATTTCAAGAAAGCGATCGGCTGGCTGACCCAGGCGGGCGAGCAGGGGCTGGCCCAGGCCTGGTACGCGCTGTCGCGCATCTATATCAAACCGGAGTTTTCGCAGCGCAACGTGGCCGATGCCCAGCGCTACCTCGAGCGCGCGGCCGAAATGGGCTACCGCGACGCCCAGCTCGAGTGCGGCCACAACGCCTGGCGCGCGCGCCGCGAGAACGAGAGCAATGACGTACGCGCCGCCTACTGGCTGCAGAAGGCCGCCGCCCAGGGCAGTGCCGAGGCGCTGGCGCTGCTGCGCAAGATCGCCCCGCGCCTGGGCACGCCGCCTTATGTCGAGACCGGCAAGCTGCTGGACGGCCACGAAGAAACGCTGCATGCGCACCCGCTGCTGCACGCGCGCCTGGAGCTGGCCGCGCTGTTCAAGCTGTCGCGGGCCGAAGCGCTGCTGCTCGACGTGCCCGCCGCCGACCAGGGTCATTGCCTGGTGATCGACATCCGCGCCAGCTACGGACGCAGCAAGCGCCGCCTGGTGCTGGTCGACAC
>SEEY01000220.1 GCA_004211235.1 Rubrivivax sp. | reverse complement strand
CATCCGACATGCCGTGGTCGGACAGCACGATCAGGTCCACGCTGTCGCCGAGCCCGCGCGCGCGCAGTCCGTCGCGCAAGCGCGCCAGCCCGGCATCCACCGTGGCCAGTGCCTGCATCGCCTGCGCCGAATGCATGCCGGCCGCATGCGAGGCCACGTCGTACTGCTCCAGGTACAAGGTGACCAGGCGCGGCCGTTGCGTGGGCGGCAAGTCCAGCCACGCCTTCAGGATCGGCGCGGACGTGTTCGACCGCGGCGTGTGGCAGCCGACGCTCGAGTACTTCCTGCCGGTGCAGATGTGCCACATGCGCGTCAACGAGAAATACCGCGTCTGGCATGGCCTGGACCACATGGACGACGCGCGCATGGCGCCCGTCAACCTCAACCACTACGACGGCTATCTGTCGGGGCCGTCGACGCTGACCAGCTTCCAGCCCGGCGACCGCGTGCCGGGCCTGAACGTCGGCAACTGGCATGACGCCGGCGACTACGACATGCGCATCGAGTCGACGATGAAGACGGTGTGGCTGCTGTCCGCGATGGTCGAGGAGTTCGGCCTGGACTACGACGCCACGACCATCGACCAGGCGAAGCATGTCGTCGAGATCCACCAGCCCGACGGCCGCAACGATGCGCTGCAGCAGATCGAGCACGGCCTGCTCAGCGTGCTGAACGGCTACAAGGCCATGGGCCGCACCTTCCGCGGCATCATCGATGTGAACCTGCGCCAGTACGTGCTGCTGGGCGACGCGGCCTCGCAGACCGACGGCCGGCCCTACGACCCGGCGCTCAAGCCCGGCGAGCTGAAGAACGACCACTCCGGCGATGCCGACGACCGCTGGGTGTTCACCGAAGACAACCCGGACCGCGAGATCGAGACCGCGGCCGGCCTGGCGGCGGCTTCGCGCGTGCTGCGCAGCTACAACCCGGAGATGTCGCGCGACGCCCTGGCCGCGGCCATCGACCTCTACACCAAGGCCGCACCGCGGGCCAAGCGCGTGCAGGGCAGGGCCTGGGCGCTGGCAGAGCTAATCCTCACCACCCAGGACAAGCGTTATGTGACCGAACTGGTGGGGCTGCAGGGCGAGATCGTCAGCCACATCGCCCAGGCGGGCTGGCCCATCGGCCGCGTGCTGAAGCACATCGACGACAAGGCATTCCTCGACGCCATCGGCTCTGCTGTCCGGCAGCACCAGGAGCAGGTGAGGGCGCGCGCCCGCACGGAGTCGCCCTACGGCGTGCCCTACAAGCCGGACATCTGGGGCGCCGGCTGGACGATCCAGGAGTTCGGCGTCCACCAGTACTTCTTCCACAAGGGCTGGCCGCAGCTGACGACGACCGACGCCATCCACGATGCGCTGAACTTCGTGCTCGGTGTGCACCCCGGCGCCAACACCTCGTCCTTCGTGTCGGGCGTCGGCGCGCAGTCGGCCACGGTGGCCTACGGCGTCAACCGCGCGGACTGGTCGCACATCCCCGGCGGCGTGATCTCGGGCACGGCCCTGATCCGCCCGGACCTGCCGGAGCTGAAGGTCTGGCCCTTCTTCTGGCAGCAGACCGAATACGTGATGGGTGGCGGCGAGACGAACTTCATGTTCCTCACGCTGGCGGTGCAGGCCGAGAACAAGGCCCGGTGACGACGGCGGTGACGCGCGCGGCCGCCTGATACATCTTCATTGCAGCGCGCGGCCCGATTTCACGCACGCGGTCTGCGTGCCGCCCCCTCAGCAGCGGCGGGCGGCCCTGCAGCCGGAACAATCGCCGCATGGTGTTGCGGTGGTTATTGGGGGTGCTCGTCGTCACGACGTTGTTGGGGCTTTACGCCAACGAACACTGGATGACGCGCCGCTTCGTGCTCGACGGCCAGGGCGGCGCGCAGAACCTCTACACGATCGACGACAGCGGCAGCGGCGGGGCGAGCAAGGCCACGTTGCACAAGGGCGCCGATGGTGTGACCACCATGACCTGCGAGATCCGCGCCGGCTACGAGTGGCCCTTCTGCGAGATGCAGATCGAGATGCGCGAGGGCGACCTCGACCTGACACCGTTCAGCCACCTGCGGCTGTGGCTGCACGCCGAAGGGCCGACGCTCGACGGCAGCGCGGCCCAGGTGCGCGTGTTCCTGCGCAACTTCGATGCGGGCTACGGGCGCGCCAATGGCGGCATCAACCTCAAGCCGCACGAAGTGGTGTTTTCACCGGGCGCGCAGCCTGTGCCGGTCGAATTCCGGCTGTCCCAGTTCATGGTCAGCTCCTGGTGGGCGCAGAGCCATCCGCTGCCCGTGCCGCTGATGGGCCCGCAGCTCGATCACGTTCGCGTCTTCAGCCTTGCGACCGGGGGCCAGGTGGGGCCCGGGCAGCATGTGATCCGGCTGGATCGCGCCGAACTCATCGGCAACTGGGTGCCGCCCGAGACCTTTCGCCTCGGCCTCGTCGCCCTGTGGATGTTCACCCTGCTGGGCTATCTCGTCTGGGAAAGCCGCTTGGTGCACGGGCGGCTGCGGCGCTCGGTGAAGCACTCGCTCGCGCTGGAAAAACTGGCGTTGAGCGATCCGCTCACCCAGGTGGCCAACCGCGAGGGCCTGAGCCGGGCGCTGGAGCTGTTGCTGCGCGCCCAGGGCGAGTTGACCTTTCCACTGTCGGTCGTCTTTGTGGACGCCGACCATTTCAAGCGCATCAACGACGATTTCGGCCACGAGATCGGCGACCAGGTGCTGACGATGCTCGCGCAGACGCTGCGCGCCAACCTGCCGCGCGACGACCTGCTCGCACGCTGGGGGGGTGAGGAGTTCGTCATCGTCATGCCGCAGACGCCTGCCGAAGAGGCCGTGGCCGTGGCCGAGCGGTTGCGCCAGGTGCTGGCCCGGACGCCGTGGCCCGCAAGGCTCAGCGTCACGGCAAGCTGGGGTGTCGCCCAGGCGGACGACGAGGCCGCGATGGACGCAGCCATGCGCGAGGCCGACCAGGCCATGTACCGCGCCAAGCGAGCGGGCCGGGACCGGGTGATATCGGCTTCGGCATAGATCGCCAAGAAACCTGCATCGGCAGGCGGTGAAACGCGGCGTAACCTTGCGGGTTCCCCTGTAGAAACCCGCTGCCATGGAAAAGAACAACGCCCCCCTGTCCCCGGCCGAAGCCGCCCTGCGCGAGGCTGCGCTCGACTATCACCGCAGCCCGACGCGCGGCAAGATTTCGATCACGCCGACCAAGGCCCTCTCCAACCAGCGCGACCTGTCGCTGGCCTATTCGCCGGGCGTCGCCTATCCCTGCCTGGACATCGAGCGGGATCCGTCGCTCGCGGCCGAGTTCACGTCACGCGGCAACCTGGTGGGCGTCATCACCAACGGCACAGCCGTGCTGGGCCTGGGCGACATCGGCCCGCTGGCGGCCAAGCCGGTCATGGAGGGCAAGGGCTGCCTGTTCAAGAAGTTCGCCGGCATCGACGTGTTCGACATCGAACTGGCCGAGCGCGACCCGGACAAGCTCGTCGACATCATTGCCGCCATGGAGCCGACGCTGGGCGGCATCAACCTCGAGGACATCAAGGCGCCGGAGTGCTTCTACATCGAGCGCGAGCTGTCCAAGCGCATGAACATCCCGGTCTTCCATGACGACCAGCATGGCACGGCCATCATCTCGTCGGCCGCGCTGCTGAACGGGCTGGAGCTGGTGGGCAAGGACATCGCCAAGGTCAAGGTCGCGGTGTCGGGTGCGGGTGCCGCGGCGATCGCCTGCCTGGACGTGATGGTGGGCCTGGGCGTCAAGCGCGAGAACGTCTTCGTCTGCGACTCGCGCGGCGTCATCCAGAGCGAACGCGAGGATGCCAAGGCTGGCAGGCTGGACGAGTCCAAGCAGCGCTATTGCCAGTTGACGAAGGCACGCACGCTGGCCGATGTGGTCGACGGTGCTGACGTCTTCCTCGGCTGCTCGGCGGCCGGCGTGCTGACGGCCGAGATGGTCAAGACCATGGGCACGCAGCCCATCATCCTGGCGCTCGCCAACCCCGAGCCGGAGATCCGCCCGGAGCTGGCCAAGGCCGTGCGGCCGGACTGCATCATCGCCACGGGTCGTTCCGACTACCCGAACCAGGTCAACAACGTCCTGTGCTTCCCCTACATCTTCCGCGGCGCGCTGGACTGCGGCGCCACCAAGATCACCGAGGGCATGAAGCTGGCGTGCGTGCGCGAGATCGCGGCGTTGGCGAAGGCCGAGACGAGCGACGAAGTGGCTGCGGCCTACGCCGGCCAGGAGCTGGCGTTCGGGCCGGAATACCTGATCCCCAAGCCCTTTGACGCCCGGCTGATCCTGCGCATCGCGCCCGCGGTCGCGGCGGCTGCGGCGGCAGACGGCGTGGCCACGCGGCCAGTGGAAGACCTGGCCGCCTACCGCCAGTCTCTGGAGCGCTTCGTCTACCAGACCGGCATGTTCATGCGGCCGGTGTTCTCGGCCGCCAAGGCCGCACCGGCCCGCGTCATCTATGCCGAAGGCGAAGACGAGCGCGTGCTGCGCGCGGTGCAGGTGGCGCTGGATGAAGGCATCGCCAGGCCGACGCTGATCGGCCGCCCCGCGGTGCTGGAAGCGCGCATCCAGCGCGCCGGCCTGCGCCTGAAGCTCGGTGATGACGTCGCCGTCATCGACCCCGAGGACGACCCGCGCTTCCGCCTCTACTGGGAGGCGTACCACGCGCGCATGAAGCGCAACGGCGTGACGCCCGAGATGGCCAAGTCGGCCGTGCGGCGCTCCAACACGGCCATCGGCGCGCTGGCCATCGAGCTGGGCGACGCGGACGCGATGATCTGCGGCATGGTTGGCCGCTTCGACCGCCACCTGGAGCAGGTGAAGGACCTGGTGGGGCTGCGCGCCGGCGTGCGCCAGTTCGCGGCGATGAATGCCCTCGTGCTCGACAAGATGACGCTGTTCATCACCGACACCTTCGTGAACGACGAGCCGACGGCGGAGGAGCTCGCCGACATCGCCGCGATGGCCGCGGACGAGCTGCGCCGCTTCGGCCTGCCGCCCAAGCTGGCCTTAGTCAGTCACTCGATGTTCGGCTCCAGCACGCGCCCGTCGGCGCTGAAGATGCGCCGCGCCCACGAGCTGTTCGCGGCGCAACACCCCGAGGTCGAGTGCGACGGCGAGATGCACGGCGACGCGGCGCTGTCTGAGAGCGTGCGTCAGGCCTTCCTGCCCGACAGCAAGCTCAGCGGCGCGGCCAACCTGCTCGTGCTGCCGACGCTGGACGCCGCCAACATCCTGTTCAACGTGCTGAAGATCAGCGCCAGCCAGGGCGTCACCATCGGCCCCATCCTGCTGGGTGCTGCTGCACCCGTGCACATCCTGACGCCGTCGGCGACCGTGCGCCGCATCGTCAACATGACGGCGTTGGCGGTGGCGGATGTGCTGGAGGCGAAGTCCGCGCGGGGCTGAACTGGGCGAGGGCGACGCCGGCGAGGATGATGCCGGCGCCCAGCAGCTTGGGCGCGGTGAACTGCTCGCCGCCCCAGGCCCAGGCGGTGAGGCCGGCCACCAGCGGCATCAGGTAGATCAACGGTGCCGTGCGGGCCACGCCGCGCCGCTCGTTGGCCCAGCCCCAGGCCAGCCAGCCGATGAAGCCGCCGCCGACGACCTGCCAGGCGGTGCCGCTCCAGACCCACGCCGGCTGCGCGGCCCATTCCAGCGACGCCAGCGACGGCGCGCACCAGGCCAGCATCGGCAGCGTGCAGATCAGGCTGCCGTAGCCCAGCACCGTCACGCCGCCGTGATGCTGGATCAGCGGCTTGCTGGCGACGGTGTAATAACTGAACAACGCAGCGGCGGCGAGCAAGGTGAGGTCGCCAAGGCCGGCGTGCCAGTCTGCGGCGAGCAGCTTGTCGGACGTGAACAGCAGCGCGCCGCTGGCCGCCGTCACGACACCCGCAACCTGCCCGCGTGACAGCTTCTCGACGCCGCTGAAACGCAGGATCAACAGCGTGAACACCGGCCCGCAGGCCAGCAGCACGCTGGCGCTGAAGGCCGTGGAACCCTGCATGCCGAGGGTAGACAGCAGCAGGTGCAGGCCCTGGCCGATCAGCGTCAGCCGCACCAGCGGCCAGGCCTCGCCACGGTCCAGCCGCGGCCAGCGCACACCGAAACGCCAGCACAGCAACGCGACGGCGCAAAAGGGCACGAGCAGGTAGCGCAGCCCGAGGAAAGCCACGGGCCCGACCTCGCCGAACAGCGCCTTCTGCAGCGGGAAGTTCAGGCCCCAGGTCAGCACGACGATGAGCGCGGCAACAAGCGGAGCGGTGGGGTGATCCTTCATTTGCGCTAGCATATTCCCGTATGAGAGAAGAATTCTCCGATATGAGCGAGGACGGTCAGTTCGAGCGCCAGCTTGCCGAGCGCCTGCTGGCCTTGCGCCTGGCCGCCGGCTGGTCGCTGGACGAACTCGCGACGCAGAGCGGTGTGAGCCGCGCGACGTTGTCCCGTCTGGAGCGCGCCGAGACCAGCCCGACCGCCACGCTGCTGTCGCGCCTGGCGCGCGCCCACGGCCTGCCGCTGAGCCGCCTGCTGGCCGACGCCGAGGCCCTGCCCG
>SEEY01000997.1 GCA_004211235.1 Rubrivivax sp. | reverse complement strand
CGTCTGCTCCGGCACCTGCAGGTCGCGCGGTGCCGAGGTGGATGCCGCCACGCCTGTGTAGGCAGGCGGCGCGAGCTTGAGCGTCAGGCCGGCCAGCGTGGCGGCGGTCGCGCTGCTGACGGGGCTCGGCGGCGTGACCGCACCCTCTTGCGCCGGCCGCGTCGTCGCGTACCACACCATCCCCGCAAGCACCGCGCTGACCAGCAGGATCGGCAGACCGCTCGAAACATGCTGGCGCGCGATCTGGCGCAGCTGCTGGCGCGAGACGGCCGCATCGAGCCGCGCGAACAGGCGCTGCTGCTGCAGGCGCGCGATCGGCGTGTCGGCCGCGTCGAGCAAGGCCGCGCTGTCTTCCATCTCGGGCACGGCGCCATCGAGCCACGCCGGCCATTCATACGCCACGCGGCGGCGCAGCTTGACCCAGTCCAGCGCGCACCAGCCGGCCCAGGCCAGCAAACCCGGACCCGACGGAATGACCAGCCAGGGCAAGGCCCCGCCGATCCAGAGCGGCATGCGGCGCAGCTGGGCTGCGCGCCATACGCGTTTGGTGATCTCAACGCCTCCGTGCATGCGCGAGACTCCTTTCAAGAACGAACAAGCCAACCAAGATGGCCAGCAGGATGTCGCGCAGTGCGCCGCTTGGCGCCGGTGCGTTGGCGCCTTTCGAGGCAGCGAACGTTTGCGACGGCAAGGTGTAGGGGCGTGGCCCGATGTGCACCTGCTGCCAGGTGTCGAGCAGCGCACGCGCGGCGTCGACATCCTGTGGCGGCCATGCGGGGTGATGCCACAGGCGGCCACGCGCGCTGTCGGCGTACTGCAAACCGTTCAGCGTGCGTGCCTTCGCCAGCTCGGGGAACGCCGCCACTCGCGTCTCCTGCCGCCGTCAACAGCTGGCTGACTGGCGGAGCTGCTGGCAACTGGCCAGACGCGGTGTAGTGCTGCACACCCGCCAACAGGCGCTGCAAGCCACCCGATGGAGCGGGTGCAGCTAAGGGAGCGGGTGAGGCCGCAGTCACTGGGACCGCCGCAGGAGCGGCAGTGGGTGCGGGCACTGGCGTGCTCGCACGTGCGAGCTCCGTCGCATGCACACTCCCAGACGCGGGAACAGATGCAGACACGCTCGGCGCCACGACAGGAGCCGGTGCTGCCGCAGCAGGGATGGGTGCAAGAGCAGGCGCAACCTGCGTCGGCTTTGAGGGGGAAACGCTATGGTTGGGCGTGGGGCACGATGGGGCAACCGGATTGCTGGGCTGAGCGGGGACAAGTGCGGCAGGCTCGACGGTACTCGGCGTTGACCCTACCACGGGCGCCGGTGTTGATGCTGCTGCTGCTGCTGCTGCTGTCGTTGTTGTCGCCTTGCTCACTTCTAGTC
>SEEY01000219.1 GCA_004211235.1 Rubrivivax sp. | reverse complement strand
CGTGTTCGGCACCGTGCTCGTCTTCCGCGACGTGACCCAGCAGCGCCGCCAGTTCGACGAGATCAGCTGGCGCGCCATGCATGACGGACTGACCGGCCTGGCCAACCGCGTCGAATTCGGCCAACGTCTGGCGCGCACCTTCGAACGCGCCCGGCGCGACGGCAGCCAGCATGCTGTGCTGGCGCTGGACCTGGACCGGTTCAAGGCCATCAACGACCACTGCGGCCACGCCGCTGGCGACGAGGTGCTCTGCGAGGTGGCCAAGCGCCTGGAAGCGGGCGTGCGGGGGCGCGATACCGTGGCGCGGCTGGGCGGCGACGAGTTCGCGGCCCTGCTGGAGAACTGCTCGCTGGACGAGGCGCTGCATGTCGCGCAGAAGCTCTGCGACGCGCTGGACCGCTACCGCTACCTGCATGGCGAGCAGAGCTTTCGCATCGGCGCCAGCATTGGTGTCGCCCCGCTGGACACGCGCTGGCCCGATGCCGAAACGGCGCTGCGCGAGGCCGATGCCTGCTGCATCCTGGCCAAGGAGCAGGGCCGCAACCGCGTGCTCGTCTGGACCCCGGACGACGCCGCGGTGCGCGCGCAGCAGAGTGAGCAAGGCTGGGCCACGCGGCTGCAGCAGGCGCTGGACCAGGACCGGCTGGAACTGGACCTGCAGCGTGTACTGCCCGCCGATGGAAGCGCTGGCGCCGGCCTGCACGGCGAGCTGCTGCTGCGCCTGCGCGAGCCGGACGGCGACCGCCTGCTGCCCGGCGTCTTCATGCCGGCTGCCGAGCGCTTTCACGTTGCGCCGCGGCTGGACCGTTGGGCGCTGCGCCAGGCCGTCGCGCTCCTGCAGCGCGATGCCGGGCCGGAGATCGCATCGCTGTCGCTCAACCTCTCGGGTCTGACGCTGCAGGACGCGGCCTTCCAGCAGGAGGCCCGTGAGCTGCTGCTGCAGCTCGGCCCGCAGCGTGCGGCATCGCTGTGTCTGGAGATCGCCGAGACGGCAGTCATCACGCGTCTTCCCGATGCCGCCCGCTTCATCGGCCAGATGCGCTCGCTGGGCGCGCGCATTGCGCTGGACGACTTCGGCGCAGCGGCCGCGACCTTCGGGTATCTGAAGGGTCTGCCGGTGGACGTGTTGAAGATCGACGGCCAGTGCGTGCGCGGGCTGCTCAGCGATCCGCTCGATCAGGTGGCCATGCGCAGCTTCGTCGACGTGGCGCGCACGCTGGGCCTGAAGACCGTGGCCAAGTGCGTCGAGACGCCGGAGTTGCTGGAGGCGCTGGCGGGCTTCGGGATCGACGAGGTGCAGGGCTTTGCGCTGCATCGGCCCGAGCCGGTCGCCGGGGTGCTCGACACAGCGGTTCAGGGCTGACACGCCTGCCCGGCGTGCGCCTGGCGCAGAACTCAGCGCCCGTTGGACGCGGCGCCGGCCTGCACGACTGCAGCGCCGGTGGCAATCGCATCGGCCACCACCGTGGCCCGCCGGGTCGATGGCAACGCGGGGCGGTCATTCCCGTCGGCCACGGCACGCAGGGACACCTGCAGCCCGTGGGCCAGCTGGGCGTGCCAGGTGTGCAGCGTTTCGCCGGCGCGGTCCATGGCGGTGCTGAGCTGCTCGTCCAAAGGCCGCGGGTCATCAATCGCCGCGACGCCGGCACTGGCGGCGAGCGTGGCCACTGCAATCAGCGCTGCGGTGATGTGCAGTCGGCGGCGGCTGCGCTGTGAGCGCAACGCCCCGCTGTCATGGGCCATGTGCGGATGGGGCATGCGGGCGTGCCAACCCTTCGCCTGCAGGTACTCGCGGAAATGCATGTCGCCCTCCTTGCTGGCGCTTCGGCTTCGGCCGCTTGTCGGCCACCGTTTGCGTCAGTGTGGCCGCGCCGGCCGAGCCGGCCTGTCGGCTCGCGCGGGCTGCGGCTGTAGGACGTCAGGACGCCGGCAGCGGCACTGGCGAGGTCTCGGAGCCGAGGTCGATGCCGGGCGGCGCTGGCCGTCGCGGCAGGCGTGCCAGCACCAGCGTGCCGCGGCCCTCGGCGGACAGCAGTTGCAGCGTGCCGCCGAGGCTTTCGATGCGGTAGCGCATGCCGAGCAGGCCGTGGTGTCCGGCACCCACGGCGTCTGGGTTGAAGCCCTGGCCGTCGTCGCGGATCTGCAGCTGCAGCCAGCCATCGGCCTCGCCCAGCGTCACGCGAACCTGCGTGGCCTTGGCGTGGCGCATCACGTTGGTCAGCGCCTCCTGCACCAGGCGGTACAGCGCCAGTCGGTCGCCCTCGTCGGTGGGGCTGTCGCTGAGCTCGAGGTTCAGCTTCAGGCCCGAGCGCTGGGCGAACTCCTGGGTCAGGATTTCCAGCGCCGGCACCAGGCCGAGGTTGGACAGCGCCGAGGGCCGCAGGTCTTCGATGATGCGGCGCTTCAGGGCGATGCCCTGGTCGAGCAGCTCGCTCATGTGCTTGAGGCGCTCGTCGATGTCGAGCGCCGTCTTGGTCATGCGGCGGATGCGGGCGACGTCGAGCTTGGCGGCCGTCAGCAGCGCACCGAGCTCGTCGTGCAGCTCGCGGGCCAGGTGGGCGCGCTCGTCTTCGCGCACCGTCTGCAGGTGGCGGGCCAGTTCGGTGAGCTCGGCGGTGCGGCGGGCGACCTCGCCGTCCAGCCGGTCGCGCTCTGCGGCCAGTTCATCGGCATGCTGCCGGCGCGCCTTGTGCAGCGCCTCGTTGCGGCGCAGGAAGACCGCCAGGCCGACCAGGCTGAGCACCGTCAGCCCGTGCACGCCGATGCGCCCGTAGGTCAGCGAGCGGTAGACAGCCTCGCGCTCCAGCGCGATCTGGCTGAGTTCGTGGCGGTCGAGCTGAGCGACGGCATCCCGCACGGCCTGCATCTTTTCGCGGCCGATGTCGGACTCCACCAGCCCCTGCCAGGCCGGGCCGTTGCCGTCCCGGTAGAGCTTGATGACCAGGTCCAGCTCGGACATCTTTTCATTGGCGCGGCGGCTGGCGTCCGCCACCAGGGTGGCCCATTCGGACGTTTCGTACTGGCCGCGAAGCCGTTGCAGCACGGCCGGCAGCTCGCGCTCGGCGAGGAGCACGGGTGCGAGATAGTCGTCCCGCCCGGTCAGCAGGAAGCCGCGCTGGGCGGTCTCGGCGGTGGTGAGCAGCTCGCGCAGGCGCAGGCCGTCGTCGCGGGCGAGGTGGCGCGCCTGCGACTGGGCCAGTGCCTGGTCGGCACCCCAGAAGGCGGCCTCGCTGACACCCATGACGGCAGCCGCGGCGAGCGCAGCCAGGCCGACGGCCAGCCCGCGCTTGCGGGCCGCACCTTCCAGCCAGGGATCGAGATGACGCAGCACGCTTGGCCGCTCAGCTTGCTGCAGCAGCGGGGCGTGGAGCAGAGACATGCTCGGCAAGCTCGGCGCAGTAGGAAATCAGGTCGTCCAACTCACGGCTCTTGTCGAACACGCGCTCGGCACCGAGGCTGGCGCAGCGCCGGCGCATTTCCTCGGTGGCGTAGTTGGTAAGCACGACGCGCCTCGCCCGCACGCCCAGGCGCTGGGCGGCCTGCAGCACGCCCAGCCCGGTGCCGGAGCGCAGGAAGACGTCGACGATGAACAGGTCGGCGTTGGATTCCGGGTCCCGACTCATCCAGCGCACCGCGCCAGCCTCGTCGCCCACCGAACCCACCACTTCAACCTGGGCGAGCTCCTCCAGCGTGGCGACGAGGTTCTCGAGGATCACCGGGCTGTCTTCGACGATGAAGGCTTTGAGTGCTGGCATGGCCCCGGCGGCTGCAGATGGCGTGATGAGGGTCGAGTATGAACCGCTTCCGGGAGCGGCCACCGGCATCGGCAACGCGTCGCGCTGTAGGAGGAGTCCTAGGCGCGACGAGTGAACAGGGCTCAGGGGCGAACGGCGATGTCGTTGCGCACGGCGACGACGCCGGAAGTCTCACGCGCCAGCTTCTCGGCCATGGACTTTTCATCCGAGTTCTTGGCGAAGCCCGACAGCTGGACGGTGCCCTTCAGCGTTTCGACGCTGATCGACATGGCGCTGACGGTCGGGTCGGCTGCAAACTTGGCCTTGACGCGGGTGGTCAGCGCCGCATCGTCGACGTAGGCGCCGACGGTTTCCTGGTTGCGGGTCACCGCGCAGCCGCTGGTGGCGCCCAGAGTGGCGACGAGGGCCGAGGCAAGGGCCAGGGAGAGGATAGGTTTGGTCAGCATGAGGGGGCTCCTGTTGGTTTCGTTAGCGGCTCGCTGGCCGTGAAGCGACTATCCGGTTTGCCGATTGCCCTGCGCATAGTCCCGCAGCGGGGCGCTCTGTCGGACACGTCTGGCGTGCTTGTAGGACGCCCGCCTCTGCCGCGGTGCAGTTTCGACTGCTACGCTGAAGACACAACACAACCATTTCGGGACCGCCCCATGATCCGCATCGGTATCGTCGACGACCACGCCATCGTGCGCACCGGACTGCGCCAGTTCCTGTCCGATCACGTCGACCTGCGCGTCACCGGCGAAGGCGGCAGCGGCCACGAGGCGCTGGAAATGGCGCGGCGTGGCGAGGTGGACGTGCTGCTGCTCGACATCTCCATGCCGGACCAGAGCGGCGTGGACGCGCTGGCGGCCATCAAGGCCCGCTTCCCGGAACTGCCGGTGCTCATCCTCAGCGGCTTTCCCGAGGCGCACTACGCCACCACGTTGCTGCGCCAGGGCGCCAGCGGCTACCTGAACAAGGAGTGCGATCCTGAGGAGATCGCCAACGCCATCCGCCTCGTTTCGCGCGGGCGGCGCTACATCAGCCCCGCGGTCGCGGAACAGCTGGCCGACAGCGTCGTGGGCGGTTCCGGCGGCGGCGCCTCCGACAAGCCGCTTCACGAAGCGCTTTCCGAGCGCGAGTTCCAGGTTTTCCTACGCCTGGCCCAGGGCGAGACCGTCGGCCACATCGCCGAGGCGCTGTTCCTCAGCGTCAAGACGGTCAGCACCTACCGCACCCGCGTGCTCGAAAAGCTCAAGCTCGCCACCAACAGCGACCTGACCTACTACGCGCTGAAGAACGGGCTGATCCAGTAAGCAAAAAGGCCGCCCGGGAGGGCGGCCTGTCTCGCTGAAGGGCGGTGGCTGGATCAATAGCGCACTGCGCCGTGTTCAGCCGCTTCGTCGGCGAGCGCCCAGGGATGGGCCGATTCGTAACCGAGCATCGCATCCGCCTCCGGCGTCGTGGAGGCCGGCGACCACCAGCGCGTCAGCGTCGCCAGCAGCGGCCGGTCATTCGTGGCAGACATCGTCTGATCGTGGGGGGCGCCGAGGTCGGACATGGGGAAGCTCCGGTGGAATGGGTTGGCCCCAGCATCGCGGCCGCAGTGCCGGCGGCGCATCGGCCAGCGGCGCCTTGGCGTGTCGGAGAAGGCTGACAGGCGCTCCGGAAGCCCGCGTGGTCGTGGTCGGAGCGGGTCAGGTCAACGGGCGCCTCGTCCAGCGCGACGACGAGAGCTGCAAGCGCTGGGCGCTGCAGAGCTGATCAGGCGGCCGCGCGGCGTTCAGGATCTGTGCCGCCTGCGGCACGGCGTGAGTGCCTATCAAGCGGCCGTCGCTGGCGAAGCGCGTGGCGATGAAGGCATCGGCTGTCGCCATGGACGACTGCTGTCGCATCAGCACCGCCTGCGCGCACAGCACCAGCCCCTGCGCGACCCGACGGGCCTGCGCTTCCAGCACGGCCGGGTCGCCGGTCAGCAGCCTGCGCAGCGCCAGGGCTTCGGCCTGCACCGGAACGTCGTCGCTGGCGGCGAACTCGTCGAGCAGGGCCAGCGCGACGTCAGGCTCGCGTGCGACGGCGCGAAGCACGTCCAGCGCCATGACGTTGCCCGAGCCTTCCCAGATGGAGTTGACCGGCGCCTCCCGGTACAGCCGCGCCAGCACGCCGTCTTCCACGTAGCCGTTGCCGCCCAGCAGCTCCATGGCCTCGCCGCTGCACTCGATGGCGCGCTTGCAGACCCAGAGCTTGGCGGCCGGCGTCATCAGACGCTGCCAGGCAGGCTCGTTGTTCTCGAAGCCCTGCGCCAGCCGCAGCATCAGGCGCATCGCAGCTTCGCTTTCGAGCGCCAGGTCGGCCAGCACGGTCTGCATCAACGGCTGCTCGGCGAGAACCCGGCCGAAGGCATGGCGCTCGCGCGCGTTGTGCAGCGCCTGCACGAGACCGGCGCGCAGCAGTGCCGCGCTGCCGATGACGCAGTTCAGGCGCGTGTAGCCGGCCATCTCGATCAGCGTCGGGATGCCGCGACCCTCGTCGCCGAGACGCTGCGCCCAGGCGCCGTGGAACTCGACCTCGCTGCTGGCATTGCTGCGGTTGCCGAGCTTGTCCTTCAGGCGCAGCACCTGCACGGCATTGCGTGCGCCGTCCGGCGTGTAGCGCGGCAGCCAGAAGCAGGTGGGGCCGGCGTCGGTCCTTGCCAGCACGAGGTGGGCGTCGCTGGTCGGGGCGGAGAAGAACCATTTGTGGCCGGTGATGGCGTAGCTGCCGTCGGCCTGCTCGATGGCCGTCGTCGTCACGCGGCGCAGGTCGGAGCCGCCCTGTTTCTCGGTCATGCCCATGCCGACCCAGATCGAGGCCTTGTCGGCGAT
>SEEY01000996.1 GCA_004211235.1 Rubrivivax sp. | reverse complement strand
GTCGTGTCGCGCAGCCGCTCCACCTCGCGCCGGCGCGCATCGAGCTCGCCGCTGAGCTGGGCGTTGTGGCGCAGCAGGTGGTCTTCGGCGAGCTTGAGCTGCAGGTGGGTGCGCACCCGCGCCAGCACGGTGGCGGGGTTGAAGGGCTTGTGGATGAAGTCGGCGCCGCCGGCCTCGAAGCCAGTGCTTTCATCTTCCGGCCGCGTCAGCGCCGTAAGAAAGATGACGGGCACGCGCCGCGTCGCCGGGTCGGCCTTCAGGCGTCGGCACACCTCGTAGCCGTCGAGCTCCGGCATCATCACGTCGAGCACGATGAGGTCGGGTGGCTGACGGCGGCAGATCTCCAGCGCCTTGGCACCGCTGACGGCCAGCTGGACTCGGTACTCGGGCTTGAGCATCTGGGCCAGCAACGTCAGGTTGGCGGGGGTGTCGTCCACGACGAGCACGGTGGCATGTGCCACGGCCAGGGCGGTCTCGGGCGGCGTCATTTCTTGCTTTCCCCGCGCAGGGCGGCCTGGGCCTCGTCGAAATCGAAGCGCTGCATGGCACCGGCCAGCGCCTGCGCCTGCGGCGCCGGCAGCATGTCGATGAAGGCGGAGCCGTGCTGCTCCCACAGCGTGATGGCATGGCTGTCGGACTCGCCGAGCAGCACGTCGAGCTCCGTGATCAACGTGGCCGGGTCGCTCACCGACACCGGCTCGGCCGGTGGCGGCGGCACGGCCCATTCGGGCAGCGGCCGTGTCAGGTCGAGCAGGCGGCGCAGGGTGTGCGGCAGCAGCGGCTTGGTGCACAGCGCGTGGGCGCCCTGGTTCATGGCCCGCTCGCGCAGCACCGGCGTGTCGAAGGCGCTCAGCAGCACGATGCGGCGGATGTTCGGCAGGCAGCCGGCCACGGACAGGCGGGCCAGCAGCTCGGCGCCTTCCATGTCGGGCAGCACCCAGTCGACGATCAGCAGGTCGTGCGGCTGCGCGGCCGGCGTGCGGTTGAGCCGGCCGAGCGCCTGCGTGCCCTGCGTCAGCACCTCGGTGCGCGCAGTGGGCGCCAGCGCCTTCACCAGCCCGACAAGAGCTTCGTGCCCGGCGCTGTGCGGCGCCTGCACGACGAGGATGCTGCGCAGCTCGGCCAGCGGCGGCAGCGGCAGCTCGGGGCAGGGCGGCAAGGGCAGCACCAGCTCGAACTCGCTGCCGCGGCCGGGTGTGCTGCGCGCCGTGAGCGTGCCGCCCATGCGCTGGGCCAGCGCCCGGCAGATGGCCAAGCCCACGCCCGTGCCGCCGAAGCGGCGCGTGGCACCGGCTTCCGCCTGCGCGAACGGCGTGAACAGCCGCGCGAGCTGGTCGGACGACAGGCCCACGCCGCTGTCGCGCAGGCGGAAG
>SEEY01000995.1 GCA_004211235.1 Rubrivivax sp. | reverse complement strand
TCGCCGGCCGGGTGGTGCACCAGCACGTCCAGCGGCGCGTCCGGGGGCCGGCGCGGCTCGATGCGGCCGGCGTTCACGGCGGCGCGCACGGCGGACGCCTCCACGATCTCCAGGCTGTGCGTGGGCACCATCGTCACGCGGGAGCGCCGGCCCGGCGCGTGCCCGCTGCGGCCGGCGCGCTGCAGCAGCCGCGCGATGCCTTTGGCCGAGCCGATCTGCAGCACCTGCTCCACGGGCAAAAAGTCCACGCCGAGGTCCAGGCTCGCGGTGCAAACCACGCACTTGAGCTGACCCGCCTTCATCGCCGCCTCCACCCAGCGGCGCATGTCGGCATCCACCGAGCCGTGGTGCAGCGCGATCAGCCCAGCCCAATCGGGCCGCGCCTCGAGCATCGCCTGGAACCAGCGCTCGCATTGCGACCGCGTGTTGGTGAACACCAGCGAGTTCGCGGCCGCCTCCACGTGCTCGATGACGGCGGGCAGCATAGTCAACCCCATGTGGCCGCCCCAGGCGAAGCGCTCGATGCGCTGCGGCAACAGGGTGTCGATGAGGATCTTCTTGTCCTGCGCGCCGCGCACGATGACGGCGCCGGGCGCGAGCGTCTCGGCCGCTTCATCGAGGTTGGCGAGCGTGGCCGACAGGCCCCACGTCATCAGCTGCGGGTTCCAGCGCCGCAGCCGAGCCAGCGCCAGCTGCAACTGCACGCCGCGCTTGGTGCCGAGCAGCTCGTGCCATTCGTCCACGACGACGAGGCGCACGCGCTTGAGGATGTCAGGCGCGTCGGCGCGCGCGAGCATCAGGCTGAGCGATTCAGGCGTCGTGACGAGGCCGGTGGGCCAGCGGCGCTGCTGCGAAGCGCGTTCGGTGCTACCGGTGTCGCCGGTGCGGGCGGCGAGGGTCCAGTTCGGGGCCAGGGCGGCGGCAGCCTCCTGCAAGGCGAGCAGGGTGTCGTGGCTCAGCGCACGCATGGGGGTGACCCAGAGGACGGTGAGCGGGGCCTCCTGGCTGCCAAAAGTCTGCAAGGCGCCGAGCCAGACGGCGAGGGTCTTGCCAGAGCCGGTGGTGGCGTGGAGCAGGCCGGAGTGGCCTTTGGCCATCTCCTTCCAGACGGTGCGTTGGAAGGGGAAGGCTTTGAAGCCTTTGGTTGTCAGCCAGGCGGTGGTGGGGTTAGGCATTCGTTGCTTTGGCTTGAACGGCCAGGCCCATGCTGGAACTCCCGGCAGTCTCACGGTGAGCCGCTCTGTCTGCAGCGGCAACCCTCACCCGGCCACCTCCATCAACGCACGCAAGGAATCCAACGTATCCGCCTCATGCAACGGCTTGTCCTCCCGCATCCGCAACATCCGCGGAAACCGCACCGCAATGCCGCTCTTGTGCCG
>SEEY01000218.1 GCA_004211235.1 Rubrivivax sp. | reverse complement strand
CGATCAAGGTGGGCACGCCGCTGAGCGCGTCGACGCTGCCGACCGCGCGCAAGGGCAGTTGCTGCCGGGCTGCCTCGGCCTGCTGCAGCGCGGTGGCCAGCGTCTGCGCCACGGCCTTGGCATTGCCCAGGCCGCGCAGCATCGGCTCGGTGCGCTTGAGGCGCCAGGGCCGTGCATGCGGCCAGAGATGCAGGTAGGCGATGCGGTCGCTGCCGGCGAGGCTCAGCACGATGTCGCCGCCCCGGCCGCGCTGCTTCCAGGCCGCCGACGCGATCTGCGCAAAGGGCAGGTTGAAGGTGATGCTCAGCACCACGCCCACGCGCATGACGACGCGTTTGTTGGTGACTGTGTAGACCGTCGTGCGCGCCATCAGCCAGGCGATGCCGCCGAGCAGGCCCAGCGCCAGCACGATCAGCGGCAGCATGCCGGCCATCGCCATCAGCGTCTGGCCGAGCGGGGCGCCGTCGTAGGCGCTGGCGAGGCCGCGCCAGGCCAGCAAAGCGCCGAAGTACACCAGCAGCAGGTCGAGGTGCAGGGCCTGGCGGGCCAGCAGCATGGCATCGGGGCTGCCCTGCCAGAGCTGCACCTCGTTGGCTGGCAGCGCCTCGGGCAGGCCATGGGCGGCCTCGAACTCGTGCTCGTGCGCCGGAGCCAGCACGTCCACCAGCGTGGCGACGGCCTTCACAGCAGCGGCTCCTGGCGGTCCGGCGTGGCGTAGAGCGTGCCGGCGCCGTAGTAGGCCATGATCTTCTCCTCCTCCAGCAGCGTGACCTGGTCGGCGGCGCGGGTCTTGGGCACGCGGGCGAACTGGTGGCTGAGGATGGACTTCACGCGGATGCGGCGCTGCTCGACGCGGGCGAAGTTCATCGGCAGCAGCACGCGCGCGCCGCCGGCCACTTCCAGCTCCAGGTAGCGGAACAGCATCTCCGAACGGTCCACCCACAGGTCCACCACGCGGCCGCCCTCGGCACCGTCATCGCCCAGCACCGGCAGGCCGCGCGGGTCCACGTCCTGGTGGGCCACGCCGAAGCCCGGTGCGGCGCGCAGCGGCACGATCTTGGGCAGGCCTTCGTAGGTCAGGTCCGCCACGTCGGCCCGGTCGTTCCAACTGCCCGGCCCGACGCCTGCCAGCAGGAGGTCATCGGTGCCTTCAACCGGCTGCAGCGGTGCGCCGCGGTAGGCGCCTTCATGCACCGGCGGCTGGTTGGCCTGCCTGCTGTTCGGTGCCTGCACCGTGTCGCCATTCGCCAGGCGATAGGTCTTGGCCTCGGGCACGGATGGCCAGCCCTGCACGGTGATGGACCGCGAGCGGTCCGACTCCAGCGGATAGCCCTCGCGCTTGTTCTCGCGGTGGAGGTAGTAGATGAGGCCCGCGAAGAAGATCCAGAACGCGTAGAGCACAAGCTGCGCGACGTCGATATAGCCCGTGATGGCACCGGTTTGCATGTGAGGCCTCCTAGCCTGGGAACTCGGCCAGACCGAAGCGCTGGCGGGACGACGGGGGCGCGCCGGCAGGGCGCACCAGGGGACCGATGGCGATCAGCGTGCCGAACAGCAGCGCGATCTCCAGGTGATAGACGACGCTGTAGGCGACTTGTGGTTCGGACATCGCCGCGCCCAGCCAGCCGTGTGCCGCCAGGGCCTCGAAGCCGTCGCGCAGCATGCCGCCCAGCGCCACCGCCAGGCCGCCGGCGGTGGCCTGCATGGCGCCCCAGGCGCCGAGCGCCAGGCCTGCACAGCCGCGGTTCTCCAGCCCCATCGCGACCACCAGCGTGCTGACGGCGAACAAGCCGCCGCCCAGGCCGATGAGGAAGTTTCCGCAGCGGAACAGCAGACCGGAATCCAGTGGCGCCGCGAAGACGACCGCCGAGAAGGCGCAGATGCCGACGAGCAGCCCGATGGCCGCCAGCCGATGCGCATCGAAGCCGCGCTGCAGCAGCCGCGCCGCGATGGCGAAGGCCAGCACCGAGCCCAGGGCCATGCCGGCCGTCAGCAGGCTGGTGGCGGCCACCGACAGCTTCAGGATCGCGCCGCCATAGGGCTCCAGCACGATGTCCTGCATGTTGAACGCCGCCGTGCCGAGCGCCACGACGACGAGGAAGCGGCGCGTGCGCGGCTGGGCGGCAAAGCGCCGCCAGACGAGGCGGAACGGCTCCTTCGGCGCAGTGCTTTCATCGCGCTTGATGCTGCCGCGCGCCTCCTGCTTCCACAGCGCGATGGTGTTGAGCAGCATGGTCGCGATGGCCGCCCCCTGCACCACGCCGACGAGGCGCGTCGGGCTGAAGTTCTGCAGCACCAGGCTGAACACCGCACTTGCTGCAGCCATGCCCAGCAGCAGCATCACGTACATCAGCGCCACGACGCGTGGGCGCGTATCCGGGCGGGCCTGGTCGGTCGCCAGGGCGAGGCCGGCCGTCTGCGTCGTCTGCATGCCTGCGCCGACCATGACGAAGGCAAGGGCCGCTGCCAGATGGCCGATGGCGACGCCGCCCGGCTGGGCGCTGGCTTCCGCGCCGGGCTGCAGCAGGATGAGCGCGAACGGCATGATCGACAGCCCGCCGAACTGCAGCAGCGAGCCGAACCACAGATAGGGCACACGCCGCCAGCCGAGCGCCGACAGATGCGTGTCCGAGCGGTAGCCCACCATCGCGCGGAACGGCCCGGCCAGCAGCGGCAGCGCCACCATCAGCGACACGGCCCAGGCCGACACGCCCAGCTCGACGATCATGACCCGGTTCAGCGTGCCGACCAGCAGCGCGTAGGCCATGCCCACCGACACCTGGAACAGCGCCAGCCGCAGCAGGCGCGACAGCGGCAACTCGGTGCTGGCGACGTCGGCGAACGGCAGGAACTCCACGCTCAGCCGCGACCACTTCAGGGCCAGGCGCTGGTTGAGCTGGCCCACTGTTTTCATCGTGCACCCTTCGCGCTGCGCGCTGTCCCGCCAAGCGGGAGCTGAACACCTTCGGGCGGCCGTGCGGTGTTCATGACCGCACCAGCTCCATCGCCTGCGAGGTGTAGAAGCCGCTGGAGATGCGCTGGCTGCGGCTCGCGTCCCAGGCCAGCAGCCGGGGGTGGCCGTCCAGGCGAAGCCGCAGGTTGCGCTCCGCGACCGGCACGATGGACGGTGAGCGGTTGCCACGCGGGAACAGCTTGCCGGCGGCCTTGAACAGCTCGAGGGCCGGGCTGCTGGGCGCGAAGGTGAAGAGCAGCGAGTGGCGGGTGCGCGCGGCCAGGCCGGCGATGACCTCGACGGCGTCGGCGGGCTCGTAGTGGATCAGCGAGTCCATGCCCACGACGTGGTCGAACTCGCCGAGCGCCGGGTCCAGCATGTCGCCGGAGCGGAAATCAATGCGGCCGCCGCTGCTGAACACCGGCTGGCGTTCCCGTGCCAGGTCCACCAACGTGGGCGACAGGTCGATGGCCAGCACCTCGGCGCCGCGCCGCGCGGCTTCCACGGCGAGGGCACCGGTGCCGCAGCCGGCATCCAGCAGCCGCCGGCCGCGCAGATCGTCTGGCAGCCAGGACAGCAGCGTGGCGCGCATGCGGTCTCGGCCGGCGCGCACGGTGGCGCGCACCCGGCCGACCGGGGCGTCCGACGTCAGCCGCGCCCAGGCGTCGACCGCGGTGCGGTCGAAGTAGGTCTCGATCTCGCCGCGACGTTCGGTGTAGTTGGCGGTGTTCATCAGTCGAATCCGAGCAGGTCGAAAATGTCGCGGTCCTTCATCGGCACGCAGGTGTAGGGCTCGCCACCCAGCCACAGCGCGGCGGCCAGGCGCATGTATTCGCGCTGCACCTTCTCCAGCTCGGGCGACGGCTCCATCTCGAACAGCGTCGACTTCTTGAGCCGGCTGCGGCGGATCACGTCTAGGTCGGGGAAGTGGGCCGCGAGCTTGAGGCCGATCTTGTCGTTGTACTTGTCGATCTGGTCGGTGGCCGCGCTGCGGTTGGCGATGACGCCGCCCAGCCTCACCTTGTAGTTCTTGGCCTTGGCGCCGATGGCCTGCACGATGCGGTTCATCGCGAAGATGGAATCGAAGTCGTTGGCCGTGACGATCAGCGCGCGGTCGGCATGCTGCAGCGGCGCCGCGAAGCCACCGCAGACGACGTCGCCCAGCACGTCGAAGATCACCACGTCGGTGTCTTCGAGCAGGTGGTGTTCCTTCAGCAGCTTGACCGTCTGGCCCACCACGTAGCCGCCGCAGCCGGTGCCGGCGGGCGGGCCTCCGGCCTCCACGCACATGACGCCGTTGTAGCCCTCGAAGACGAAGTCCTCGACGCGCAGTTCCTCGGAATGGAAGTTGACCGTCTCCAGCACGTCGATGACGGTGGGCAGCATCTTCTTGGTCAGCGTGAACGTGGAGTCATGCTTGGGGTCGCAGCCGATCTGCAGCACGCGTTTGCCGAGCCTGGAGAAGGCGGCGGAGAGGTTGCTCGACGTCGTGCTCTTGCCGATGCCGCCCTTGCCGTAGATGGCAAAGCACTTGGCCGTGCCGATGCTGACGGTGGGGTCCATCTGCACCTGCACGCTGCCGGCGCCGTCGGGCTGGCGGCGGTTGCCGATCTCCTGGATCGGAACTTCGGTGACCATGTTCATGCGGCTGCCTTCTCTTTCGTGGAGTTCGGTGTGGAAGTGACGCCTTCGAGGCGGTCTTCCAGTTCGTCGCCGGCCTGGCGCAGGGCTTCAAGGGTGTCGGCATCGGGCTGCCAGTAGTCGCGCTCGTAGGCTTCCAGCAGCCGGTTGGCCACGCGTGCCGATGCGGTCGGGTTCAGCTGGGCGAGGCGCTCGCGCATGGCCGGGTCGAGCATGAAGGTGGCGCTGAGCTGCTCGTAGACCCAGGGCGCCACCTGGCCGGTGGTGGCCGACCAGCCCATCGTGTTGGTCACGTGCACCTCGATCTGGCGCACGCCTTCGTAGCCGTGCTTGAGCATCGCGTCGAACCACTTCGGGTTGAGCATGCGGGTGCGGGTCTCCAGCGCCACCTGCTCGCCGAGCGTGCGCACCGTGCCGCCGCCGAAGCTGTCGCGGGTCTGGTCGCCGATGTAGACCGGCGCCATCTGCGCGCCGTCGCCGTCGCGGCGCACCTTGGCGCGCTTGATGGCGCGGCTGACGCCGCCGAGCGTGTCGAAGTAGGTGTCCACCGTCGTCACGCCCAGTTCCACCGAATCGAGGTTCTGGTAGGCCAGCTGCACATCGGCCAGCACGCTTTGCAGCAGTGCGGCCTGCTGCACCGGCCGGCCGCCGCGGCCGTAGGCAAAGCCCTTGCGACGGCTGTAGGTCTCGGCCAGCTCGTCGCCGTCTTCCCAGCGGCTGTTGTCGATCAGGCTGTTAATGTTGGCGCCATAGGCCCCCTCGGCATTGCCGAAGACGCGCAGCGAGGCGGTTTCCAGGTCGCCGCCATGCTGGGCCTGGAAGGCCAGCGCATGCTTGCGGATGAAGTTCTGTTCGCCCGGTTCGTCCGCCTGCGCGGCCAGGAAGGCGGCTTCGGCGAGCAGCTTGATCTGCAGCGGCAGCAGGTCGCGGAAGATGCCGGACAGCGTGATGACCACGTCGATGCGCGGCCGGCCCAATACGGCGAGCGCGATCAGCTCCGCACCGGCCAGCCGGCCATAGCTGTCGAAGCGCGGCCGTGCACCCATCAGCGCCAGGGCCTGGGCGATGGGGCCGCCCTCGCTCTTCAGGTTGTCGGTGCCCCACAGCACCATGGCGATGGACTCGGGCAGCGGGTTGCCGGCCGCCATGTGCTTGTCCAGCAAGCGGCCGGCCTGCGCGAAGCCGTCCTTGACGGCATAGGCGCTCGGGATGCGGAAGGGGTCGAAGCCGTGCAGGTTGCGGCCCGTGGGCAGGATGGCCGGTGTGCGCAGCAGGTCGCCGCCGGGCGCGGGGCGCAGGAAGCGGCCGTCCAGCGCGCGCAGGATGCCGTCGATCTCGCGGTCCTCGGCCATCAGCTGGTCCATCTCGTAGAGCTGCTGCAGCAGGGCGAGGTCTTCGAGGTCGTCCGCATCGGTCGGCATGCCGTTGGCGACGAGGGCCTCGATGACGGCGCGGTCGGGCTTGAAGCCGTGCGAGGCCTCAGCAGACGACATCAGCAGGTCGACCCGTTCCGCATCGCTCGGCGCCTGGCCCACCACGTGCAGGCCGTAGGGGATCAGTGTGTATTCCAGCTCCAGCATGGCGTCGTTCAGCCGCGTGATGCGGGCCTCGTCGGCGCCGGTCCAGGCTGGTTCGGCAGCGGCCAGGTCCAGCGTGGCCGCCTGGGCCTGCATCATCGGCACCAGCGCCTCGCGTTCAGCCTGCGCCTCCGGCTCCAGGCTGCGGTAGCGCTCCAGCATCTCGCGCAGTTCCACCAGGCCCTTGTAGAGGCCGGCCTCGGTCACCGGCGGCGTCATGTAGCTGATCAGCGTAGCCGCGGCGCGTCGCTTGGCGATGCTGCCTTCGGACGGGTTGTTGGCCGCGTAGAGATAGAGGTTGGGCAGGTCGCCGATGAGACGGTCGGGCCAGCAGCGAGCCGACATGCCGGCCTGCTTGCCGGGCATGAATTCCAGCGCGCCATGCGTGCCGAAATGCAGCACGGCGTGGGCGGCGAAGTCCTCGCGCAGCCAGCGGTAGAAGGCCGAGAA
>SEEY01000994.1 GCA_004211235.1 Rubrivivax sp. | reverse complement strand
ACGCATGAGTCACTGGCCTCCGCTATCTCCCAGCATTTACCATCGGCTGTCGTACGGCAGCGCCTACGGTCTCAGCGACGTAGGACTGGTCCGCAAATCCAACCAGGACAACTTCCTGGTCGACACCGCGCTCGGCCTGGTCGCCGTCGCGGACGGCATGGGCGGGCAGGAAGGCGGCGAGATCGCGAGCTACACCGCGCTGGAGTCGCTGCGGGCGAGCATCGTGCGGGCGATGGACGACGAGGACGCGGCCGGCCAGACCAACGCGCACGACCCCGACGCCACCTGGCAGGATCCGAATGGCGCCGCGGTGCTTGCGGTCTTCAAGGCGGTGGAGTTCGCGAATGCCCGCGTCTATGCGGCCAACGTCGGCAACGAACGCACCAGCGGCGGCGGCATGGGCACCACGCTGACCGGCTTCTGGCGGCGCCGGGACGGCGGGCCGCTGATCGTCTTCCATGTCGGCGACAGCCGGCTCTACCGGCTGCGCGGCGGCGAGCTGAGCATACTTACGCGCGACCAGACGCTGTACCAGCAGGCGCTGGAAGCCGGCGAGTCCGACAGCCTGCCGGCGCGCAACCTGCTGCTGCAGGCGATCGGCCCGCTGGAAACCATCAGCCCCGACGTGACGGCCTGCGACTGCCTGCCGGGCGACCTGCTGATGCTGTGCAGCGACGGCCTGCATGGCGACGTGCCGCATGCGGCCATTGCCGACGCGCTGCGCGGCGCCGATGCGCAGTCGCTTGAAGAATGCTGCGCTGCGCTCATCGCGCTCGCCAAGGCGCACGCCAGCCGCGACAACATCACCGCGCTGCTGGTGCAGGTGGAACGCTAGGCCGGACGCGGCACGGCCCAGCCGTGGGCCTGCCAGCCGCCTGCCAGCATCGCGGCGAAGCCGGAAGGCGCAGGCAGGCCCTGGCACACCAGCATGGACGGCTCGACGCTGGGCGAACCCTCGCTCCACCACAGGCTGCGGCCTTGCGCCAATACCGACACCAATGCGTCCGGCGCGCGGCCCGGCTCCGGCATGGCGATGCGCCATGCCGTGGAGGACGGCGAGGCGGCGTGCGCTGGCTGCACGGCCGGCACCGGCTGCGCCGCCAGCGCCCGGTCGAAGTCCTCGAATACGAAGTCGGCCGCCAGCGAACCGAAAGCCAGCGCCTCCAGTGCGTCGTACCAGCCGCTGCCCTTGTCTATCCAGTCCGTCAGCGGCACGCTCGCCGCAGCCGGCGCGGCCAGCATCAACGGGTAGTGCCGTCCCACCCGGTCCACGCTGGGCATCATCACGCCGGCCCAGGCCTGCTCGCCGACGATGCCCTCGGCAATGGCGAAGCGCCATACCGGGCTGGTCAGGTAATGCGCCAGCCAGTCGCCGCCGAGC
>SEEY01000993.1 GCA_004211235.1 Rubrivivax sp. | reverse complement strand
GCACGCCGACTTCGTCTAGCTTCCAGCCACGCGCCTTGATCTCGGCGAGCAGGCCCTGGCCGACCTGCTTGCCGATCTCGTAGCCCGAGATGCCCATGTGGGGGATGTCGGCGATGGGCTTGCCGGCGCCGTCGACGAGCTGGTCGTCCACCGACATGACCTTGAGCTTGTGGCGCTTGGCAGCGCGGTTGACCGCCACGCCGAGCTTCACGTCGGGCGCGCAGATGACGAAGCCGACGGCCTTCTGCGCGGCCAGGTTGTCGATGGCGGCCATCATCTTCTCGCCGTTGGGAATGCCGATCTTGATGAGGGTGAAGCCCTTGTCCTTGGCGGCTTGCTCGGCGAACTTCCATTCGTCCTGGAACCACGGCTCCTCGGCCTGCTTGACGAGGAATCCGATCTTCACCGGCTCGGCGGCCTTCACGGCCAGCGGGCCGGCCAGCAGGGCCAGGGCGAGCGCGGTGCGGCGTTGGATGGTCATGGTGTCGTCTCCTTCGGAATCGGTTTGGGGTTCACGGCGTGATGGTCACGCGGCGGATGGGCAGCAGCCGCGCGCCGCGCAGCTCGGCGACCTGCGTTTGACCGGCAGCGAACGTGGGGCGGTGCGCGGCGTCGATGTAGATGGGCGCGTCCGCGCGCAGCGGGAGCACGGCGAGCTTGAGTTCGGCACCGGGCGGCAGCGCGAACTGGCGCAAGCCGATCTGCCAGCGCTGGCCGTTGTAGTACCAGTCGTCCAGCATGCGGGTTCCGGCGAACACGCGGCCAATGTCGCCGACGAAGTCCAGCTCGAGCAGCACGTCCTCGGCGCCCTTCGGCAGCTGTGCGGGCATCTGGATGGACCAGGTGGCCGCGGTGGCGAACGCCTCCGGAATGGGCTGCACGGCCGCGTGGGCCAGGCCGCCCGTCAGCACCTTGGGCGCGTTGCGCGCCGCGCGCGTGGGCGCCGCCTGCAGTACTGGCTCGGGGATGTCGCTCGCCAGCTCCAGGCGCTGCAGCAGGCCGTCCTGCGCAACCTTCAGCCCCGCCGCCGTGGGCCCGGGCAAGGCGGGGAACACGGCTGCGCGCAGCGGCTGCGTGGCCACGCCGCGCAGTTGCAGCTTGCCATCGGCCACCCAGGCCTGCTGCTCGCTGAAGACGAGGCGGCGCTGGCCGGCAATCTCCAGCACGTTCAATTGATCGACCTGCTCGGGCGCCAGCAGCAGCACACTGACCGCACGGCCCTTGTTCGTTCCATCCGTCGTGCCGATGCGCTGCAGGCTGGCGTCCGGCTTCAGCACCTTCACGCCGTCATCCAAGGCGAACTCGGCGGGGACGCCGGCCGTCGCCGCGAAGACGTGGACGATGCCCTGCGCGCCCGCGTCCACCCGCGTGACCGGCTGGGCCGTCGC
>SEEY01000992.1 GCA_004211235.1 Rubrivivax sp. | reverse complement strand
CTCGACGTCGCTGACGGACTTCAGCGCCTCGCGCAGTGGCTCGAAGCCTTCAGCCTGCAGCGCGGCGAGACCAGCCCCACCCTCTTCTCGCTGCTCGACACCTGCAAGAGCGGCATGGGCAGCCGCACGCTGCGCCACTGGCTGCTGCATCCCAAGCGCGACCGCGCGGAAGCGGTGGCGCGGCATCACGCCATCGCCGCGCTGCAGGCTGAAGGCTTCGAGCCACTGCGCGAGGCGCTGAAGTCCGTCAGCGACGTCGAGCGCATCTCGGCCCGCATCGCCCTGCGCCAGGTGCGTCCACGCGAGCTGACCGGACTGCGTGCCACGCTGCAGGTGCTGCCGCAGCTGCGCGCCGTGACGCCTGCCGCGTTGCGCGATGCCAGCCTGAACCCGCCGACCGACATTCAGGAGCTGCTGGAACGCGCCATCGCCATCGAGCCCGCGCTGCTGACGCGCGACGGCGGCGTCATCGCCGATGGCTTCGACGCCGAACTGGACGAGCTGCGCGGCATACAGCAGAACTGCGACGGCTTCCTGCTCGATCTGGAAACCCGCGAGCGCGCCCGCACGGGCATCGCCAATCTGCGCGTGCAGTTCAACCGCGTGCACGGCTTCTACATCGAGGTCACTCAGGGCCAGGTCGACAAGGTGCCGATGGACTATCAGCGCCGTCAGACGCTGAAGAACGCCGAGCGCTACATCACGCCGGAGCTCAAGGCCTTCGAGGACAAGGCGCTGTCCGCCAACGAGCGGGCGCTGGCACGCGAGAAGCTGCTCTACGAGCAGGTCATCGACGCCCTCATCACACGCCTTGCGCCGCTGACGGCGTTGGGCCGCACGCTGGCCGCGCTGGATGCGCTGGCGGCGCTGGCCGAACGCGCCGTCACGCTGAACTGGTGCCGGCCGGAGTTCGTCAACCAGCCCTGTCTGGAGATCGAGGCGGGCCGCCATCCCGTCGTGCAGGCCCGGCTGGCCGAGACCGGCGGCGCGGAGTTCATGCCCAACGACTGCCGGCTCGACGCAAGCACCCGGCTGCTCGTCATCACCGGCCCGAACATGGGCGGCAAGAGCACCTTCATGCGCCAGGTGGCGCTGATCGCGCTGCTCGCCGCCATCGGCAGCTATGTGCCCGCCACGAGCTGCCGGCTGGGGCCCATGGACGCCATCCACACCCGCATCGGCGCGGCGGACGACCTCGCCAACGCGCAGTCCACCTTCATGCTGGAGATGACCGAGGGCGCGGCCATCCTGCATGCGGCGACCGACCAATCCCTCGTGCTGATGGACGAGATCGGCCGCGGCACGTCGACCTTCGACGGCCTCGCGCTGGCGTCGGCCATCGCCAGCCACCTGCACGACAAGACGCGCGCCTTCACGCTGTTCGCGAC
>SEEY01000991.1 GCA_004211235.1 Rubrivivax sp. | reverse complement strand
GAGTGTCATCTGCTGGCCGAACGGCTGCGTGCCAGCATCGCCACGCACGAGTTTGCGCTGGACGACGGCCAGGTGCTGCGCAAGACCTGCTCCATCGGCTACGCCCGCCATCCGCTCGGGCGGGATACCGCAGGGCAGCCCCCGGCAGACTGGAACGCCACCGTGGACCTGGCCGACCAATGTCTGTACGTCGCCAAGGCCAGCGGGCGCGACCTCTGGGTCGGCGTGGTCGACCACGATGCCAGCCGCGCTCGCGAGCACCCCGGCACAGACGAGCTGCGCGTCGGCGTCGACCTTGGCATCTGGACCTTGCGCTGGCGCGACGGCGGCGACCTCGCCTGGCCGTCTTCAGGGCCTCCCGGCTCGTCGCCTGCGCGACGGCCCTCGTCCGGGGGTGACGACTAAGCTGGCCGGCTGCACCAGAACGCCAGGAGACCGCCATGCCCGACACCCACTACCGCATCTGCCCGCTCTGCGAGGCCTGCTGCGGGCTGGAGGTGAAGACCGAGGGCAGCCAGGTGATCGCCATCCGCGGCGCCGCCAACGACGTCTTCAGTCACGGCTATCTCTGCCCCAAGGGCGTGAGCCTGAAGGACCTGCATGAAGACCCTGACCGGCTGCGCGCGCCGCTGATCAAGCGCGACGGCAAGTTCGTGCAGGCGAGCTGGGACGAAGCCTTTGCCGAGATCGAGAAGCGGCTGTTGCCCCTCCACCGCAAGCACGGCGCCGACGCGGTCGCATTGACCATCGGCAACCCCGCCGCGCACAAGGTCAGCCTGCTGGCCTACACGCCCCGCCTGGTGAAGGCGCTCGGCTCGCGCAACGTGTTCAGTGCCTCGACGCTGGACCAGATGCCCAAGCAGCTCAGCGCCGGCTTGATGTTCGGCCATTGGTTGAGCATCCCGCTGCCCGACATCGAGCGCTGCGACCATCTCCTCATCCTCGGCGCCAACCCGATGGTCAGCAACGGCAGCCTGTGGACGGTGCCCGACTACCGCGGCAAGGCCAAGGCGATGCGCGCGCGGGGCGGCCGCATCGTCGTCGTCGACCCTCGGCGCAGCGAGACGGCCGCCGCCGCCGACGAGCACCTGCCCATCCGCCCCGGCGGCGATGCGCTGCTGCTGCTGGGCATTGCCCACACGCTGTTCGACGAAGGTCTGGTCAAGCTGGGCCGACTGGAAGCACACGTCAACGGCCTGGAAGACGCGCGCGCCGCCGTGCTGCGCTTCCCGCCGGAAGTGACGGCCGCCGGCTGCGGCATCGCGGCCGACGTGCAGCGCCGCATCGCCCGCGAACTCGCCGCCGCGCCGCGCGCCGCTGTCTATGGCCGCATCGGCACCTGCACGACGCGCTTCGGCACCGTGAACTCCTGGCTGGTGGACCTCATC
>SEEY01000990.1 GCA_004211235.1 Rubrivivax sp. | reverse complement strand
ATCTGCACCTCGAATCTTCGTTGTTATGGCTTGGCCGAGTGCTGGGCGACTTAGGCGCGCATTTTCCATCACCATCCCTGGAGCCCTTCAGCCGTTGCCGGGCGCGAAGGGGAAGCGCATGCGCTGGTAGTGCTTGAGCTCGTGCTCCGGCGGCCGCACGCCCGCCGGCAGCGGCAGGCCCGAGACCGACTGGAAGTAGGCGATGCAGGCATCGCGCCACCAGAGCGCCTCGCGCGCCTGCACCGCGAGGTAGGCGGTGACTTCGGCATGCCGCTCGGCGTCGATGTCGGGCTTGAGCGCCGCCCACCGGCGACCCATGTCGTCCACCGTCGCGACGCCGCGGTCATAGTGGGCGACGAGCTCGGCCCAGAGGCTGCGGCCCGACGGCATTGCGTGGTCCCACGGCAGGTGGTGGAACCACAGCAGCAGTTCCTGCGGCGTGGTGCGCGGATCGCTCCACAGCCGCGCCAGCGCCGGCGCGTACTGGGACACGGCGTTGCTGCCCGTGGGCGAGCGGTCGAAGCCGATGCCGCCGCGATCGGCGCGGTGAAAGTAGGTCGGGTTCCAGTCCTGGCGCTCGAGGTTGTTCACCCACGGTCCCGGGCCGTAGTGGTGGCCGGTGTCCATCAGGTGGTGCAGGCCGAGCGGCGTCATGTAGTCGACGACAGCCTCGCGCGAGGGCCGCAGGATGTCGACGATGGCGTCCCGAACGGCCGGCCGCGGGCTGAAGGTCTGCGCGGCCCAGTCGCGGGCGACGGCGCTGGCCTTCAGGTCCGGGTCCCAGGCCATGCGGCCGAAGGCGTACCAGGCGGCCTGATCGAACTGCGAGCCGCTCCAGTTGCGGTCGGTGCCGATGTTGGCCACGCCGGCCATGGCCGTCAGTTGGTGGCCGTGCAGGCTGCCATCGACAACACGGGCCACCGTGCCGCCCCGGTGGGTGTCGGCCTGCAGCACTTCCTCGAACAGCTGGCCCAGGTCGACGAGGTGGGTGGAGAAGCCGAGGTATTCCTTGGTGATCTGCACCTCCAGCGCCAGCGGCGTCCTTGGCATGGCGCCGAAGAGCGGGTGGAAGGGCTCGCGCGGCTGGAAGTCGATGGCACCATTCTTCACTTGCACGATGACGTTGGGCGCGAACTTCCCGTCCAGCGGCTTGAACTCGTCGTAGGCCTGGGCGGCACGGTCCTTGGCTTCGGGCGCATAGACGAAGGCGCGCCACATCACCACGCCGCCATGCGGCGCCAGCGCCTCGGCCATCATGTTGGCGCCGTCGGCGTGGTTGCGGCCGTAGTCCTGTGGGCCGGGCTGGCCTTCGGAATTGGCCTTGACGAGGAAGCCGCCGAAGTCGGGGATGGTCTTGTAGATCTCGTCCGCCTTGGCCTTCCACCAGG
>SEEY01000989.1 GCA_004211235.1 Rubrivivax sp. | reverse complement strand
CTTCCATGCGATGCTCAGGCTGCCGCAAGCGCTGTCAGGCAGCGGCTGGCAGACGGTGCAGCTGGCGCTGCTGGACCCGGCGCCGCGCAAGGGCCAGCCGGCGCTGGCCGAGGCAACAGTGCTGGTGCCCCCGGCCAGCGCCGTCTACGGCATTATCAGCGACATCGACGACACGGTCCTGTGGAGCAATGTCACCAGTAAGCTCCGCATGCTCAAGATGCTGGCGATATCGAATGCGCATACCCGCAAGCCGTTCAAGGGCGTCACCGCCTTCTATCGTGCGCTGCATGGCGGCCCGGACGGCAATGCAGGCAATCCGCTGTTCTATGTGTCGAGCAGCCCGTGGCACCTGTACACGCCGCTGGTCGACTTCCTGGCGTCGCAGTCGCTGCCGTCCGGCCCGCTGCTGCTCAAGGAGCTGGGCGTGCGCAGCCTGTTCGGCGCGGGCAGCCACATGGACCACAAGCTGGCGCATATCACGCAGATCCTCGATACCTACCCGCAGCTGCCCTTCGTGCTGATCGGCGACAGCGGCCAGCAGGACCCGGAAATCTACCGGGAAGTCGTGCTGCGCTACCCGGACCGCATCAAGGCCATCTATATACGCAGCGTCAACCCGGACCCGGCGCGCATCGAGGCAGTGGACCGGCTGGCGCAGGAGGTGCGCAGCAGCGGCGCCCAGCTGGTGCTGGTGCCGGACAGCGAATTCGCCGCGACCCATGCGGCGGGCGAAGGCCTGATCGCCGCGGCCGCGGTGGCCGACGTGCGGGCCGACAAGCGCGGCGACCAGCCGGACGCGGCCGCGACCTGATCACGCCATGCGCACCCGCTCCCTATGCGCATACACCACCTGCCGGTCCTGGCGCACGAAGCCGGCCAGCGTGACGCCGCTGTGCTCGGCCAGGCGCACCGCCATCGCGGTCGGGGCCGAAATCGCGGCCAGCAGGCGGATGCCGGCGGCGGCGGTCTTCTGCACCATCTCGTAGCTGGCGCGACTGGTCACGACCGCAAAGCCGTCGCGCGGGTCCTGGCCCCGGAAGGCCAGCGCGCCAATCAGCTTGTCCAGCGCGTTGTGGCGTCCGACGTCCTCGCGCGCCAGCTGCAGGCGGCCGTCCCAGTCGGCCCAGCCGGCCGCATGCACCGCGCCGGTGGCCTGGTGCAGCACCTGGCGCTCCTTCAGCGCCGCCATCGCCGCATGCAGCGCGTGTACGCCGACGCTGCCGCCAGCCTGCACCGGCACGACCGGCCGCGCCACCTGCTCCAGGCTCTCGGTGCCGCACAGGCCGCAGCCGGTGCGCCCGGCCAGGGTGCGCCGCCGCAGCTTCAGCGCATGCATCGCGCCGCTGGCGATCGTCATGTCCAGCGTAATGCCCTGCGCCGACTGCTGC
>SEEY01000988.1 GCA_004211235.1 Rubrivivax sp. | reverse complement strand
GCGCGAAGTTGTTGTCGTTGGCCAGCCCGGTCAGCGTCAGCACGGCCCCGCTGTTGGCGGCCGTGGCGACATGGCCCGTGTCGGCCGTCACGGCTGCAGCGAGGCCGGCGGCAATCTCGCTGCCGGTCGGCGTGCTGTCGGTGACGAAGCTGTAGCTGCGCGAGCCCACCGTGATGCTGTAGAGCGTCTCGGCCAGCGGCGTGCCGGAGAAGGTGACGGTGCCGACTTTCTTCTGGCCGGACGCGGGTGCTGCACCGGCGGCCGTCGGCGTGTCGGTGATGCTGATGTTGGCGACGCTGAAGGACTGGTTGACCGTCTCGCCGACGAGCCAGATCTGGCGCAGCGCGCTCGGGTCCACCAGCATGTGGCCGGCGTCGCTGGTGGTGATGGCGGTACTGCCGGTGACACCACCGGTCAACAGGATCAGTCCGTCCTGGGCGATGGCGTTGAAGCTGGTGCCGGCGTCGTCGGTGATCTTCTGGGCGAGCGCCGCGGCGACGCTGTTGGCGCTGTCGCCGCCGGAGGCCGCGTAGCTGAACAGCGTGCCGGCGATGGTGACCGAATAGGTCGCCGGCGCGTTTGCATCGACGACGAGGCTGGACACGTCGACGATGCGCTCGGCGGCATCGACCGCCGCGTTGGCGTCGATCTTCCCGGCCAGCACGCGCAGCAGCGAGCCGAAGTTGTTGCTGACCACCGTGCTGCCTGCCGCCGTGCTGCCCACGCCGGCCGTGTAGGTGACGCCACCCACGACGACCGAATAGCTCTTGGAGGCGTCGATGACGAGGTCGGATGCGAACTCGATGACGTTGCGCTGCGCCACCGCGGTGCCCGCGGCCGTGCGGGGCACGCTGCCGTTGTTGGTTGTCTCGCTGGCGAAAGGCGTCAGGACGCGCTCGTGGACCTCGGCGTTCAGCGTGAAGGCGGTGTTGTCCAGCGCACGGGTGATGCTCATCACGCCGCTGCTGCCGACATCGACCGTGAAATTGCCGTCGTGCTCGATGTCGGTCTTGAACCCGGCCAGCATGGCCTGGTATTCGCTCGGCGTCGGCGTGGCGCCAAGGGCCGTGAGCGTGCGGCTGTAGGTGTGGCCGTCCAGCGTGATGTAGTAGATCTGGCCCTTGACCGGCTCGCCGTCGAACAGCAGGGCGTCGGTCTGCGCACGCGAGGTGCCGGCAGGCGTCAGAACGACCGGCGCGTAGTTGACGATGGCCCCGCCAGCCTCGCCGGCGGCGTCGAACGAGGTCTCGGTGTCGATCTGCGGCAGCAGCCGGCCGATGACGCGCAGGTCCAGCAGCTCGGGGTTGGCGCTGGTGCTGGCGGCGATGGCCGTGCTGCCGCCGACGCCTTCGGTGATGAGGATGCGGTTGCCGGCCGCGACGGCGGAC
>SEEY01000217.1 GCA_004211235.1 Rubrivivax sp. | reverse complement strand
CGGCGCAGGCGTCCTGCAGCTCGGTCCAGCGGGCGCCGCGCCGCCCGCTGGACCGAGCTGCAGGACGCCTGCGCCGTGCTCGGCTTCGGCTGCCTGCGCGTGGGCACCGAGGGCCTGTCGGACGTGCGCGCCGACGCCGTGCAACCCGGCCAGGTCGAAGCGCTCGCCGCCCTCCTCACGGAGCACCGCCCCGCCCTCGTGCTCGCACCGCATGCGCTGGACGACAACCCCAGCCACCGCGGCGTGCACCGCCTGGTGGTCGAGGCGCTCGCCGCGGCGCGCCTGGACACGGTGCTGGCGCTGACCGAGTTCTGGTCGACGCAGGCGGCACCGAATGCGCTGGTCGAGACCAACATCGCCGACACCGCCCGCCTGATCGCCGCGCTGGAGCGCCACCGCGGCGAGATCGAGCGCAACCCCTACCACCTGCGCCTGCCGGCCTTCCTCGCCGACAGCGTGCGCCGCGGCGGCGAGCTGCTGCTGGGCGCCGGCGAGGCGCCGCCCGACTTCGCCTTCGCGACCCTTTACCGCCTCGTCGCCTGGCGCGCCGGCCAGCCCGTAGCCGAACTGCCGCGCCGCGTCCACCCGGCCGGCCAGGCCCTGACCTCTGCCCTCCTCACGCCCTGAATCATGTCCAGCCAGCCCTCTCATCTGCGCATCCACCAGTTCGCCGGCCTGCAGCCCGGCCCGCGCCTGCTCGTGACCGGCGCCGTGCATGGCAACGAGGTGCACGGCACGAAGGCGATGACGGAGATCGCCCGCCAGCTCGATGCCGGTGAGCTGACGCTGCTGCGCGGCACGCTCACCTTCCTGCCCATCGTCAACCCGCTGGCCCACCAGCTCGACCGCCGCGAGGGCGACCGCAACCTCAACCGCAACCTGCGCCCGCCGGTCATCGCGCACGACTACGAGGACCGCATCGCCCGAGTGCTCTGCCCGCTGATCGCCCAGCATGACGGCATCCTCGACCTGCACAGCTTCCAGAGCCAGGGCCCGGCCTTCGCCATGATCGGCCCGCGCAACAACCGCGGCGAGCTGGAGCCCTTCGCGCAGGAGGCGACCGAATCCGCACTGGCCGCGCGGCTGGGCGTGGGCCGCATCGTCGAGGGCTGGCTGTCGACCTACGCACTCGGCCTGCAGCGCCGCCAGCAGCGCAGCCACGACGGCTCGCGCCAGGCGCAGCTGGTGTCCGACCCGCACTACGGCGTCGGCACCACCGAGTACATGCGCTCCACCGGCGGCTGGGCCATCACGCTGGAATGCGGCCAGCATCAGGACCCGAACGGCCCCGAGATGGCGCGCCTGGCCATCCTGCGCACGCTGGTGTTCCTCGGCATGCTCGACGAGAGCGCCGTCGAGCCGCACCGCCCGGCACAGCCGCCGGAAGTGCTGCAGCTCTACGACGTCATCGACCGCGAGGACATGGGCGACAGCTTCGAGCGCGCCTGGGCCAGCTTCGACGCCATCGAGCAGGGTCAGAAGATCGGCACCCGCGCCAGTGGCGAGGCCGTGCTGGCGCCGAGCGAGGGGCGCATCGTCTTCCCGAACGTCAAATCGGTGCCGGGCACGGAGTGGTTCTACCTGGCGCGGCCGAGCGATCGCCAGCTCTGAGCCCATGAAGCTGCTGACGTCGCTGCTGCTGCTGGCAGCGCTGCTGGCGGCGCTGCCGGCGGCGCGTGCGGCGGCCGTCGAGCCGCAGGTCGTCACCATTCCCTACATGGAGCGCGCGGCGCCGCACCGTGCCTATGCGGACGAAGTGCTCGCCCTGGCGCTGGAGCTGTCCAGCGAGCGCTACGGGCCCTACCGCATCGTCCGGCAGACGCAGGACACCGTGATCCGCCGCCAGCTCCAGGAGCTGGACCGGGGGGGCAGCCTGTCCGTCGCCGTGGCCATGCCGACGCAGGACTGGCTGGCCGGCGCCCTGCCCGTGCGCGTGCCGCTGATGCGGGGCATCACGAGTTTTCGCCTCTTCCTCGGCATGAAGGACCTGCAGCCGCTCTACGAAACCGTGAAGACCGCCGGCGACCTGAAGGCGCTGACCATCGGCCAGGGACCGGGCTGGTCGACGGCCCAGATCCTGGAAGGCAACGGCTTCAAGGTGGTCTACGGCGGCGCGTATCCGACGCTGATCCCGATGTTGCACACGGGCCGCTTCCAGTTGCTGATGCGCAGCATCTACGAGGTGGAACCGGAACTGCACGCCCAGCAGGCGGCGCATCCCGGCCTCATCATGGTCGACAACTTCGCCGTCTTCACCTACACGCCGATGTACTTCTTCGTCGCGCGGGACCAGCCGAGGCTCGCCGAGCGGCTGGAGTACGGGCTGAAGCGAGCCTATGCGAGCGGCCAGCATGACCGGCTCATCGATCGCTATTTCGGCGACAGCCTGAAGCTGCTGAAAGCCAGGCGCCTGCGCTTCATCCACGTGCCCAATACCAACATCGACAAGAGCTTCTTCGAGCGTGACCGGCCCTATCTGATGGATGCCGTGGTGACGCTGGAGCGGGCTGCCCGCTAACCCATCGTCCCGCGCGCCTGCATGGCCTCGCGCCAGCGGCGCAGTTCGGCATGTTCGTCGACCGGCCGCAGCCGAACAGCGCGCGCGAAGTCGACAACCACGACGGCCGTGATGTCGGCGATGCTGAACTGTCCGGCAGCGATGAACTCGCGTCCCATCAGGTGGGCGTTCAGCGCCGCGAAAAACTGCCGAGCGCGTGCCATGCCACGTTCGGCGAGCGCCGGGATCTGCGCATGGTCCACCGGCCCCGGCAGCGCGCGGTTGGCCATCGCCGGGCTGCTGTTGCGCAAGGCCTCGGCCACCGCCTGCAGGCCTTCGAACTCGATGCGCCATTGCCATCCGGCGATCTCGGCCTTCTCCAGCGGCGTGCGGCCGAGCAGGGGCGGCTCGGGGAAGCGCGCCTCGACGTAGGCGGCGATGGCCATGTTGTCCGTCAGCACCGCACCCTCTTCCGTCACCAGGGCGGGCACGGTGCACGCGGGATTGATGCGCCGGTAGGCCTCGCCGAGTTGCTCGCCGCTGCGCAGATCGACCTGCACCGTCTCGTGCGGCACGCCCTTCTCGGCCAGCAGGATGCGCGCACGGCGCGGGCTGGGTGCGGTGGTGCAGTCGTAGAGGGTGATCACGGCGCAACCTTGTCCTGCGTGCGCAAGTCGAAATCACTCGCCTCATGCCGCTCATGCAGCTGGCTGGCCGGCTCGCCCCAGGTGCGGTTGACCTTGCGGCCGCGTTGCACGGCAGGGCGCTGGGCGATCTCGTCGGCCCAGCGGATGACGTGGGTGTACTCATGCACCGACAGGAACTCGCCCGCGCCGTAGAGCTGCCCCTTGGCCAGCGCGCCGTACCAGGGCCAGGCGGCCATGTCGGCGATCGTGTACGCCTCGCCGGCCAGGAACCGGCGCCCGGCCAGCAGGCGGTTCAGCACGTCCATCTGGCGCTTGACCTCCATCGCGTAGCGGTCGATGGGGTATTCCTGCTTCGTCGGCGCATAGGCGTAGAAGTGGCCGAAGCCGCCGCCAAGGAAGGGCGCGCTGCCCATCTGCCAGAACAGCCAGCTCAGGGCCTCGGCCCGCGCCGCACCGCCGGCCGGCAGGAAGGCGCCGCCGAACTTCTCGGAGAGATACATCAGGATCGCGCCGGACTCGAAGACGCGCACGGGTTCTGCGCCGCTGCGGTCCACCAGCGCCGGGATCTTGGAGTTCGGATTCGCCTCGACGAAGCCGCTGCCGAACTGGTCGCCCTCGTTGATGCGGATCAGCCAGGCGTCGTACTCGGCGCCCGCGTGGCCCAGCGCCAGCAGCTCTTCGAGCATCACCGTCACCTTGATGCCGTTGGGCGTGCCCAGCGAGTAGAGCTGCAGCGGGTGGCGGCCGACCGGCAGGGCCTTGTCGTGCGTGGGGCCGGCGACGGGCCGGTTGATGCTGGCGAACTGGCCACCGCTGGCCTTGTTCCAGGTCCAGACCTGGGGCGGAGTGTAGGAATCGGGATCGGTCACGGCGTCTCTCGTTGAGGCTTGGCAAGGCCGTGACGGTAACCAGCCCCGGCATGCCCCGGAGCGGGCGCGGTTTTTCAGGCGGCCAGCGCCATCGCAAACGCCTGCTTGCCGTTGCGCTTGACGTGGTACAGCGCCTCGTCCGCCGCGCGCACCAGCGCCTGCGGTTCGGCTGCGTGCGTCGGCAGGAACGCGACGCCGATGCTCACGCCCACGCTCACCTCCTCGCCGGTCGTCAGCCGGATCGGCTGCGACAGCCCCTTCAGCAGGTTGTCCATGACCTGCGCCAGCACCGCATCGTTCGACCCGACGTCGCGCAGCGCCACCAGGAACTCGTCGCCCCCGAGGCGCGCCACCAGGTCCGACGAACGCCGCACGGCGGCACGCATGCGCTCGGCGCAGGCCACCAGCACCTCGTCGCCGCTGTGGTGGCCGTGGCTGTCGTTGATCTGCTTGAAGCCGTCCAGGTCGATGCAGGCCACGGCCAGCGGCGCGGCGCGCGACTGTGCCTCCGCGACGAAACGCGCCAGCGTGGCCTGGCCGGCCGCGCGGTTCTTCAGCTGCGTCAGCGCGTCATGCTCGGCGCGGTGGCGCACGGCGTTCTCGTCGCTCTTGCGCTCGGTGATGTCGTAGATGACGCCTTCCACCGTCTGTCCGTGTTGCTGCTGCACGGAGATCAGGCAGTGCACCCAGCGGCGCTCGTCGCCGAGCTGCACCAGCTCCAGGTCGGCAGACACGGTCTCGCCACGCGCGCCGGCCTCGTCGATCATCTGCCGCACCTGCTCTGGCCGGGCAAAGACGCGGCTGATGAAATCGTCTTCGCTGAGCGTTCGCAGCTCGTGCATGGACAGGCCCACCACGCGCGACACGGTCGGGTTGCCGTTGATGAGGCGGCCGCCCTCGTTGAGCACAAAGATGCCGGCACTGCTGGCATCGAAGATCTGCCGGTACTGCGCTTCCATGGCCTCGACTTCGGCGCGCAGGCTGCGCTCGGTCCGCAGCGCGCGTTCGTTCGATTCCAGCAGCGTGTTGGCACCGGCGATCAGCACGCCGATCTCGTCGCCGGCATGGCTGTCGGGCGTCTCCAGCCGCTCACCCGAGCCGGGCGTCATGCGCCGCAGCGCGCTGGCCAGCCGCACGATGGGGCGGGACACCATGCGCGCGGCCAGCAGGTAGAGCACGGCCGCCAGCAGCGCCGCCTGGCCCGCCATGGCGCCCGCCAGCGTGTAGGCCTCGCGGTCGGCATCGGCCTGCACCTTGGCGTCGTTCAGGCGGATGCGCAGCTGGCCGAGGCTTTCCTTGGCGTCGAAGGGCGACACGAGCGGCCGTGTCAGCAGCGTGGCATCCAGCCGCTCGGTGGCGCCGGTGCGCAACACCTTGGCGAGCGCGCTGCCGTCCGCGGCAACCACCTCGACGACATCCACCAGTTCATTGCGCGCCAGGCCGCCGGCCACTTCCTGCAGCAGCACCGCGTCCTTGGCATAGGCGCCGATGGCCAGCGTCTTCTCGACCGCCGTGGCCAGCGCCTCGACGCTGCTGCGGCCGCTGGCCAGCGCACGCGCCTGGCCCAGCTGGTAGGCGACGGTGGCGGCAGCCAGCGCCAGCACGGCGGCGCTCGCAAACACCAGCAGCATGAAACGCAGCTGAAGGCTGTTCGCACCACGCACGTGATGCGCTGGTCTGGTCATTTGACGGCGGGTTCCTTGATGACCAGCACGGTCCGTAGCCCAGGCTCCGACGGCTCCTTGCTGAGCCAGCCGAGTGCGCTCGGGTTGCGACGCAGGATGCCGGCCATGGCCGTCTCATCCGGCAGCGCCTGCGGCGGCACGCTCTGGCCCGAGAACATCAGCCGCGACCAGTAGCTGTTGACCTGGGCCACGCCCATGCCGGTCAACGCCTGATAGAACGCCGCGCGGCGCGGGTTGTCGCGCGGCAGGTCGAAGATCAGCGCGAACTCGCCGTTCGCGAAGGCGCGGCTGCGGCCCATGAACAGGTCGACGGCCTCCTTCTGCGTCAGGGCGCGCTGTGGGTTGCTGGCATGCACGACCAGGTAGAAGTCGGCCCGCGCGGGCAAGGCGCAGACCATCAGTGCGACGGCACAGGTCAGGGCGAAGGCGGACAGCGTGCGCAAGGCCATGGCTTCAGAAGATGAAGTCCACGACCGCAGTCGCGACATGGGCCGTGGCGGCCGAACCGTCGGCGTTGGTCCAGATGCCCGGGCCATTGGCATCGACGCGCATGCGGTCCCACTGCAGCTTCAGTGCGGCCTGCGGGTGAAAATCCCAGCGTGCGCCGACCGACCAGCCGGACTGCTGCACGCGCGCGCGGTTCACGGCGTCGGTGATCAGTTGGCCCAGCATCTGCGACTGGGCCGCGGCGGCGGGGCCGAGCACCGGCGTCAGCGCGGCCTGCCAGGCGGGCGCGGGCGTCACGGGCATGGCGTCGCGGGTGCGGCCATAGCCGATGAAGGGCGTCCAGTCACCCAGGCGATGGCCGACGGTGGCGTAGAGGGAGGACTGCCGGACCAGCGGCGCCGCCGCGATGCGCACGAGCTCGGCGCTCCACTGCCAGTCCGCCACCTCGTAGCGCAGGCCCAGCTCGACGAAGGTGGCCCAGATGTCCGACGCGCCCAGGCGCTCGCGCAGCTGCCGGGC
>SEEY01000987.1 GCA_004211235.1 Rubrivivax sp. | reverse complement strand
CTCCTGCTTCTGCCCGCAGGCGGCAAGGATGAGGATCAACGGCAGCAGGGCGAGACTGTTCTTTTTCATGCAGGGCTCCGAAAGCAGCGCGCGACTGTAAGCAAATCCGCCCGCTGTCCGTCACCCCGAACTTGAAAGCCCATACAAGCTGCTGACAGGCATTGTCAACAGTCGACAGCCCGTGACTGGCGATGGCCGCGCCCGGCCTGCCCGGCCGCGCGGCGCTCGCCGGTGAAGACCAGCCCCTCAGCGGGCTGGACGCCGGCTCAGCGACCGCACCGCCAGTTCCCGGGTGCTGATCGTCGCCACGTCGCTGCTGAAGTGGGTGAACTGGGCGTGGCGCTGCTTCAGCGCGGGCGGGGCGTGGCCGGCGCAATGCGCCGCTGTGGCCGCCCCCGTCAGCCCTCGGGCGGATACGTGATCGTGAGCCCGTCGACCCGTGCGAACGGCGTCAGCCGGTGCGGCTGCAGCCGCGTGGCGCTGGCGATCTCGCAGGCCACGTGCCCGCGCACGAAGAGCGCGTCAGCGATCAGCGAGCGGTGGCAGCGCCACGGCACGGCTTCGGCACACATGAAGGCGACGCGCTGGTGGTTCAGCAGGGCCATTGCATCGGCCAGGCTCGCCTGGAAAGCCGGTGTAGCCATGTAGTCCGCATAGCCGCGAAACGAGGCGTTGCGCCAGCCGCCGTTGGGCGACGCCGCGCTCGTGCGCCGGAAGCCGCCGAGACCTTCGGCGCGCGCATAGGCGATGCCGGCACCGCCCAGCGACTGCGCGAGCGCGCCGGTCTCGAACTGCGGGTTGTGGCGGGACTTCGGCACGGTGCGCACGTCGAGCAGCTGCGTGATGCGGTGGGCCTGCAGCAGCGCGATGAAGTCGCCGATGGGCCGCGTCGAATGGCCGAGGGTGAAGGCGCAGCCGGCCGGCGCATCGGCCGCAGTGATCTCACGGCGCGGCGCATCGGGCGCGGGCTGCAGCCGGTCGTCGCCAGCGCAGCAGCAGCAGGTCATGCGGGTCGTCGGCGTCAAGGCAGCACCTTCAACACATCGCCCCGGGGCCGCCCGCCTGCGGTCAGCGGTTCGTCGTCGAAGCCCTGCAGCACGCCGCGGAAGCGGCCGATCTGCCCGCCGGTCATCGCTTCGGCGAGCGCGTCACCCCGGTCCTGCGGCGTGGGCGCCATGGACGGCAGCGCCACGTCGTTCACGGCTTTCACGGAGGCGACCGCTTTGCCGCCGAGATCGAGGCCGTCCGTACCGCGCTCGGCATGGCGCGCTTCCACCTGCTCGGCCACAGCGGGGGCGGCATCAGGCGGCACCTGGACGCGTGCGTTCGCCGCGGCGGGCGTGCCGCTCGCCGTCGGCGACGCTGCCGCCCCCGCTGTGGCCGAGCAGG
>SEEY01000216.1 GCA_004211235.1 Rubrivivax sp. | reverse complement strand
CGCTTGTTGCGCAGCGCATCGTTGCCGAACACCGCATCACCCAAGCTGCTCGATGCGGTGTTCGGCAACGATGCGCTGCGCAACAAGCGCAATACCGAAGCTGTTGAAACGGGCCCCAGCCAGCTCGTCTCCGCTCGCGTCACCCAGTACAACCCGGCCCGCGTGCCGCCCCTGGCCGACGTCAAGGACAAGGTGCGCGAGCAACTCGTCCACAAGCTCGCGAGCGCCGAGGCGAAGAAGGCCGGCGAGGCCCGCCTCGCTGCGTTGAAGGCGACGCCGACCGATGTGGCCGGCCTGGAGGCCGCCGCGGTCGTGTCACGCGCCAAGCCGGAGAAGCTGACGCGTGCGCAGCTGGAAGCCGTGCTCGGCGCCGACGCCGCCAAGCTGCCCACGGCACTGGGGCTGCCGGCGGATGACGGCAGCTATGTCGTCGTGCGCATCAACCAGCTGCTGCCCCGTGATGCTGCGGTCATCGACGACAAGCGCGCCGTCCAGCAATACGCCAGTGCCTGGGCACGCGCGGAAGGCCAGGCCTACCTGGCAGCGCTGAAGTCGCAGCACAAGGCCGTCATCAAGGTCGCCGCCCCGGCGTCGGCAGCCAGCGCGCCCTGATTTCTACGCTATACTCTTTGGCTCTGCGGTGGCTGTAGCTCAGTTGGTAGAGTCCAGGATTGTGATTCCTGTCGTCGTGGGTTCGAGTCCCATCAGCCACCCCAAGAAATCTCGATGAAACGGACGCCTCGGCGTCCGTTTTGCATTTGGGCGTCAGGTCAATCGCGGGAGGAGTGCCCGAGCGCCCGAGCGGTTCACAGGCGGGCGGCGACCGTCTCGGCCAACGCCAGCGATGCCGTGAGCCCCGGCGATTCGATGCCGAACAGTTGCACGAGTCCGGGCGTGGTGGCGTCGATGTGGAAGTCCGCCGCCGTCTCACCGGGGCCGGCCAGCTTGGGCCGGATGCCGCTGTAGGCCGGCTGCAGCGCGCCCGCGGGCAGGCCCGGCCAGTAGCCGCGCACCTCCGCTTCGAAAGCGTGAGCCAGGGCCGGGTCTACGGCATAGCCGAGCGCCGCCGGATCAGCATCGGGCAGCCATTGCACGTCGGGCCCGAAGCGGGCCTGGCCGCCCAGGTCCAGCGTCAGATGTACGCCCAGGCCGCCGTCCACCGGCAGCGGATAGATGAGCCGCGAGAAAGGTGCCTTGCCGGCCAGCGAGAAATAGTGTCCGCGGGCAAAGCGCAGCCGCGGTGCGGCTACGCCGAGGGATGCGGCCACTTGGGAGGCGAACAGACCCGCCGCATTGATGACATGAAGAGCACGCAGCTCGAACTCCGCGCCGACGCGCAGCCGCCAGCCGTGGCCATCGCGCTCACCGCCGGTGACCGGACTGGCCAGCGCCAGCGTCGCACCGGCGGCTTCGGCATCGGCCAGCAGGGCTGTCATCAAGCCGTGGCTGTCGATGATGCCGCTGGACGGCGACAGCAGCGCGCCGGCCGCCTGCAGCGCGGGCTCCAGCACCCCTGTCTCGCTGCGGTTGAGCAGACGCAGGTCGTTGACGCCGTTGGCCGCTGCGCCGGCGGCAATCTGCTGCAGTCGCGGCAGGTCTTCGGTGCGCGTCGCCACGAGGAGCTTGCCGCAGCGCCGGTGGGCGATGCCGCGGGCGGCGCAGTAGTCGTAGAGCAGCGCCTTGCCGCGCACGCAGAGCTGCGCCTTCAGGCTGCCGGCCGGGTAGTAGAGCCCGGCGTGGATGACTTCGCTGTTGCGTGAGGAGATGCCGGTGCCGACGGCGCCCGCCGCTTCGATGATGACCACCTCACGGCCCCGTTGCGCCAGCGCACGGGCCACCGCCAGGCCGATGACACCGGCGCCGATGACGGCGACTTCGATCTGCTCCATGGCCGCAGCGTAGCCGTCAGAGCTGGCAGGCTTGCAGCAACGCCACGACAAGGTCGTTCATCGGCGTGGCGATGCCATGCCGGCGGCCCAGCCGCGCGATGACGCCGTTGCGGGCATCGACTTCCATCGGCCGACCGGCCAGACGGTCTGCGAGCATGGAATTGACCGCGTCCGGGTTGCTGCGGCTGGCCTGCACGATGTCCTGCACCAGCGATTCGTCGAGCACTGCGCCCTCGGCTCGACCCACGGCGATGCCCTCGCGGATCAGGCTCGCCATCAGTGCAGCAACGCCCTCGTGGCTCGCGATGCCGGCTGGTTTGGACACCACGGCGGAGAACGCGCCGGCTGCGTTCAGGCAGAGCTTGCGCCAGGCCTCCGTGGTGAAGTCGGCTGACTGGGAGACCGAGATCGGCATGCCGCCAAAGAGCGTCTCGAACCGCGCGCCCAGGTTGCCCGCCGGCACCACCATGCACCCATGTCGGTGCTGCGTCACGCGGCCCGGTGCGATGCGATCAGCGGGAATGTCGACCATGACCGGCAGTAGCCGCGCCCGCGGAAAGAAGCCTTCAAAGCGCTGGATGTGCTCCACGCCATTCTGGAGAACGGCGACCGAGGCGCCACTGTCGGCAAGTGGTGCAAGCCAGGCCGCCGCGGCGGCCGAGTCATAGGCCTTGGTCGTGACGAGTACCCAGTCGAACGCCGGCAGTGCCGACGGTTGCGTGATGACGCGCGGGGACACCGACAGCACGCGATCCGGTGCGCGCACTTCGATCCCGGCCAAGGGCGACCTCGCCAGCACGGTGACGTGGAGGCTGCGGTTCTGCATCAGCCAGGCGGTGAGGGTGCATCCGACGGCACCGGGGCCGAGGACGGCGATGTGGGTCAAGGGCTCTCCTGAGTGGGCGACCCACGGCTTGTACAACGCCCGGCATGCGCAAGCGCTCAAACCGTTGCCCGTTCACGCGGGAAGTCGAAGGTGGCACTGCAAGGCGCCGCATGGGAACAAGGGTTTCCACCGTCATTCCACCAGGGCGTGGAAAGCCCACCCCCTGCTGAGGGGGGGCTGCTGTCGCCGCTAAGGGTGACGGGGGGCTACATGCGTATGTCGCAAGTGGCGCAACATCGTCGTCTTGGCATTCACCCGGTTGCGGCGTGGGCGCGCGCGCATGCGCGCTCCGGCCCGGTGAGTGCCTGTCGTCAGTGGAGACGGACATGGCCAAGCGCAAGAATTTCTGGCAAAAGCTTCAAGGCAGCCTGCACAAGAATGCAAACAAGGCTGACGCTACCGCTCCGCTGAAACCCGAAACGCCGGCGCCGTCCCGCGAGAAGCTCGTCTTCGAGCACCTTGAGCCGCGCCTGCTGCTCTCGGACACGCCCATCCCTCTGGCAACTTTCGCTCCCGCCGGCACGTTGACGATCAACGTCCACTCCGGCGACCTCAAGGTTGAGACGGTCTACAGCGGCGGCACGCCGCAGATCCGGGTCTGGGACAACACGCTCGGCACGTCGCTCGGCCAGGTGGCACTGACGCAGAACGTCAAGATCAGCATCAACGGCCTGCCCGGCATCAGCGACAAGGTCGTCGTCGACCTCGGCTATGACGACGGTGCCGCCGGCACCAACGCCACCAGTCCCTTCGCCGTCATGGTCGAGCTCGACGGCGGCAAGGACGTGCCGCTGCTCAGCGACGACACGCTGACCTTCAACAGCAGCGGGCCGGACTTCTACAACCCGACCACGCTGTTCCTGAAGAGCACGGACGACATCGTCTTCGCCAGCAGCTTCGTCTCCACCGGCAAGCTCAACGTCGACTCGCAGGAAGCCATCACCGCCAACGGGGTGACGCTGCAGGCCAGCGACATGTACCTGGGCGTCACCAAGGCCGTGACCGACGGCGTGACGCTGTTGGACGGCTTCAACCTGCTGGGCAACGCCAGCGGCGCCATCAACCTGGTCGGCGCGACGCTCACGGCCGGCGACATCGGCCTGATCGTCAACACCAGCGTCAACGTCAGCACGACGGATTCCAGCTACGCGAGCAACCTGATCAAGGTCGCCTTCGTCCAGACGAACTCGGATGCGCAGATCACCCTGTCCGGCGCCACCAACCTGAACGCCACCGCCGGCAAGATCACACTCGCGGCCAACTCCACCGTCACCGCCAAGGCGACGACGCAGCCGGACGCCAACAGCACGGCGGCCGACAAGGATGCGTCCGTGGCGTCGGCCATCGTCAGCAGCTCCGCTGGCGTGACCGTGGGCGGCAGCTCCTCGTTGACGGCCAGTGGCGCCGTGAACCTGACGGCGACCAACACGGTCAGCGTCGACACCATCGCCGACGGCACGGCCGGCGCCAACGCCAACGGCGCCAAGGGTGGCACCGTCGCCGTCACTCAGCTGGGCGGCGACACCTCCGTCAACGTGACCGACACGGCGGCCCTGGCTGGCAGCAGCGTTACCGCCGTGTCGACCGCGGCCCGTACCGTCCACACCTCCGCCAAGGCCACGGCCGGCGGCGCGACCCAGCCGGCGGCGGGTTCGCCGACGCAGGGCCAGCAGCAGCTCGCGAGCAACAACGCGCAGACCGGCGACGGCGCGCTGAACTTCGGCGCCGCCGTGGCCGTGACCCATGTCGGCGGTGACACCACCGCCCGCCTGGCCGGCGGCAACGTGACCAGCGCTAGCGCGGTCACCGTGTCGGCCACATCGTCGACAGCCACCGTCGCCGGCGCCGCAGCCACCACCGAGGCGGACGGCAGTGCCGCGACCGGCAGCCCCGGCGTGGGCGTGGCCGCCGCATTGAGCTTCATAGACGGCACGACACGCGCCTCACTTGGCGACGGCGCCAAGATCACGGCGCCCAGCGTCACCTTCTCGGCCAGCACGACGACCGACGCCCGGTTCGGCGCCATCGCCACGTCCGGCGCGGGCAGCACCAGTGGCGTCGCCGTGGCCGGCTCGCTGGCCCTGCACGTCGGCGTGCTGTCGACCGAGGCCGTCCAGGAAGCCGGCAGCACGGCGTCGTCGACCGGCGCGGTCACCTTCAACGCGACAAGCAACACCCACCACCAGGCCCGGGCACTGCCCAAGGTCGATGGCGCGACGGGCAAGAGCACCGGCATCGGTGCGTCCGTGGCGATCAACGTCGTTGACGAAACGACGCGTGCGCAGGCGAACGCCAACGCCACGTTCACGGGCACCAGCCTGACGCAGAACGCCAGCGCCACGGGCGATGTCGACACCGAAGCCAAGGGCGGCGCCAGCGGCGGCACAGCGGTCGCGCCGGTCGTAGCCATCACCGTCGTCAACACCGATGCCAAGGTCGGCGCGCTCAGCGGCAGCGACATCACGCTGACCGGTGGCCTGACGAGCGATGCGAAGAGCGCCATCGACGTGCTGGCCAAGGGTCATGGCGACGCGGTGGGCAGCGACAGCGCCGCCGTTGGCGCCTCCGTCGTCGTCACGCACGTGGCGCCCATCGTCGAGCTGGCGCTCGACGGCAAGCTGCAGGCCGGCGCCGCCGTGCTGCTGACCGGCCGCAACACCGGCATGACGCGCAGCGAGGCCAAGGCCGCCGCGCGCGGGGCGACCGACAACGGCAACAACGCCAGCCAGCAAGGCACCGCCGCGCAAGGCGCCGGCAACACGGCCGCCGGCAACAACGGCGCGCGTGGCGCCAGCGGCAGCACGCCTCAGGCCAGCAGCGGCGAAGGCCCGGTCACGGTGGCCGCAGCCATCGCCATCCACCACCTCGGCGGCCAGAGCACGGCGCGCGTCGGCGACAACGCCCAGATCACCACCAGCGGCCTGCTCTCGCTGAAGAACGAGACCGACCTCGACGCGCAGTCCGACGCCAGCGGCATCGCCAGCAAGGGCAGCACGAATGTCGGCGCAGCCGTGGCCATCAACGTGGCCGAGGTCGGCAGCAGCGCGCGTGTGGGCGGCGGCGCCACGGGCAGCGTCAGCAGCCAGGGCCTGGCGCTCGGCGCGACCACCGTGTCCGGCCAGCGCAGCGACGCGACCACGAGCGCCACCTCCGGCGCCGCGAGCGGCAACACCGGCGTGGCCGGGTCGCTGGCCATCGGCGTGGGCATCAGCAGGTTCGAAGCGACGCTGAGCCCCGCGGCCAAGGTCAATGCCCACAGCGGCGCCGTCATGCTCGACGCCGACTCGACCACCGGTGACACCGTCAAGGCCTTGCCTGACGGGGGCGGCGCCGTGGCCGAGAACACCGGCGTCGGCGCATCCGTCGCCATCAACGTGGCCGACCACCTGAGCCGCGCCGAGATCGAGAACGGCGCCAAGCTGACGCCGGCCGGCTCGGTGACGCTGAACGCCAAGACCGACTCGGCCATCGCCAACACGGCCGAAGGCGGCGCCAAGGGCGGCACGGCAGTCGCGCCGGTGGTTGCCGTGACGGTCGCCAACCAGGACGCAGTCGCCCGCATCGGCACCGGCGACCTCCTCGACGCGAGCGGTGCCATCGCCGTCAATGCGACGCTGGCCAGCACCAACACGACGAAGGCGGAAGGCAAGGCCGAGGGCACGAAGGACGCCGCCATCGGCGCGGCCGTCTCCGTCAATGTCGAGAACGACAAGAGCCTCGCCAGCACTGCGCGCAGCCTGAAGAGCACCGGCGCCATCGGCGTCTCGGCCACCAGCAGCGCGGCCAGCACGGCCGCCGCCAAGGCCAGCGCCGTGGGTGGCAAGGAAGACAGCAACGCCGCCAGCGACGACAAGGCCGTCGACGACCAGAACGCCGCCGCCCGCAACAGCGGCAACTCC
>SEEY01000215.1 GCA_004211235.1 Rubrivivax sp. | reverse complement strand
GGCCGGGGCCTGTGGCTGCGCGTGTTCGCCCGCACCGAGGCCACCGGCTGGGTGCTCGGCGACCCGCAGCGCGTGGCGCAGATCGTCACCAACCTGGTCGGCAATGCCATCAAGTTCACCAAGACCGGTGGCGTGACGGTGGAGCTCTCGCGCGCCGCAGGCACGCCCGGCGGCCGGATCGTCATCAGCGTGCAGGACACCGGCATCGGCATCGCGGCGGACCGGCTGGAGCGCATCTTCCAGCCCTTTGCGCAGGCGGACGCTTCCATCGCGCGCGAGTTCGGCGGCACCGGCCTGGGCCTGTCCATCTCGCGCAGCCTGGCCAGGCTGATGGGCGGCGACGTGGGCGTGACCAGCCGCCCGGGCGAAGGCAGCCGCTTCGAGCTCCGCCTGGACCTGCCGCAGGCGGATCCGCCAGGCGACGAGCGGGCCGATTTGCGCGTCGAGCGTGCAGCGCCCAGCCGGCCGCTGTCGCTGCTGCTGGCGGAGGACAACGACGTCAACGTGCTCGTCATCGAGGGCATGCTGGCGCCGCTGGGCCACTGCATCACCCGTGTGCGCGACGGCGCCGAGGCGCTGGCCGCACTGCGTGACGGCAACTTCGACCTCGTGCTGATGGACATGCTGATGCCCGTGCTGGACGGCCTCTCGGCCACGCGCCAGTGGCGGGCCCTGGAGGCGGCCGAGGGCCGCGGGCGCACGCCCATCGTCGCGCTGACCGCCAATGCCTTCGACAGCGACGTGCAGCAGTCGCTGGCTGCCGGCTGCGATGCCCACCTGACCAAGCCGCTGAGCCTGGCCGCGCTGCTGCAGGCGCTCGCGAAGTACGCGCGGGGCTGAGCCGGAGCGCTCGCAGGCCGCGCGCGAGGGCCGGGTCAATGTCCGACTAATTCCAAGACCCCGCCCTTGGCGCTAGAGTCGCCGCCTTCTCTACCCCGAGGCCCCCCATGATCAACCTGACCGTGAATGGTCGCGCCGTCTCTCTGGACGCCGACCCCGACATGCCCCTGCTGTGGGCCGTGCGAGAAGAGTTGCAGCTGACGGGCAGCAAGTTCGGCTGCGGTGCGGCCCAGTGCGGTGCCTGCACCATGCATGTGGCCGGCACGGCCATCCGCTCCTGCATGACGCCGATCTCGTCCGTGCAGGGCCCGGTGACGACCATCGAGGGCCTGGCGGGCGACAAGGTCGGCCAGGCCGTGCAGGCCGCCTGGGTGGCGCACGACGTGGCGCAATGCGGCTACTGCCAGAGCGGCCAGGTCATGAGCGCCGTGGCGCTGCTCAAGTCCAACAAGAAGCCCACCGACGACCAGATCGACGCGGCCATGGCCGGCAACATCTGCCGCTGCGGCACCTACACCCGTATCCGCGCCGCCATCCATGCGGCCGCGGGTCAACTCGCCTGAGGACGCTGACATGCTGAATCCCCAACGGATCGACCAGATGGTCAGCGGTCGCGGCCTGTCCCGCCGCAGCTTCGTCACCACCACGGTCGGCGGCGCCGTCGGCCTGGCACTGTTGCCCGGCATCGCCTCGGCGCAGGCGCCCAAAGGCGGCTCCAAGCCGACCGAGCAGCCGCTCGCCTTCGTCACCATCGCCAAGGACGGCACGACCACCATCCTCTGCAACCGCATGGACATGGGCCAGGGCATCGAGACCGGCCTGGCCATGATCTGCGCCGAGGAACTGGACGCTGACTGGGCACGAGTGCGCACCGGCTTCGGCGACCAGAAGGCCGCCTATGTGGACCCGCTGTTCGGCATCCACCTGACCGGTGGCTCCAACTCGGTGAAGAACAGCTACCAGCAGTACCGCGAACTCGGCGCGCGCACGCGGGCCATGCTGGTGGCTGCCGCGGCCGAGAGCTGGGGCGTGCCGGCGGCGTCGCTCAAGGTCGAGAACGGCGTCATTTCGGGCGGGGGCAAGAGCGCCGGCTACGGCGAGTTCTTCGACGCCGCGATGAAGGGCACCGTGCCCGAGGCCGTCACGCTGAAGGACCCGAAGACCTTCAAGATCATCGGCAAGCCGACCGGCCTCGTCGTCGCCCAGGCAAAGAGCACCGGCACGCAGGCCTACGGCATGGACGTGCTGCTGCCCGGCATGGCCGTGGCCGTCATCCAGCGCCCGCCGGTGTTCAACGGCAAGGTCGCGAAGCTCGATTCGACCGAGGCGCTCAAGGTCAAGGGCGTCAAGGCGGTATTGCCGGTCGCGCTGGATCGCGGCGGCCAGGGCGTGGCGGTGGTCGCCAGCGGCTACTGGGCCGCCAAGAAGGGCCGCGATGCGCTGAAGGTCGACTGGGACCTGTCTGGCGTCGCCAAGCCGGACACGGCGGCGCTGACCAAGCAATACCTGGCGCTCGCGAAGACGCCCGGCACCCCCGCGCCCAAGCCCGAGTTCCAGGCCGACGTGAGCGGCTGGAGCAAGGCGCCGAAGAAGATCACCGCGGAGTTCGTCTTCCCCTACCTGAACCACGCGCAGATGGAGCCGCTGGCCTGCACGGTGGACCTGAAGGCCGACTCCTGCGACTTCTATTACGCGGCGCAGATGCCCGGCATCGACGCGATGAACCTCGCCAAGACGGTCGGCCTGAAGCCCGAGCAGGTGCAGATCAACGTGCAGATGGCCGGCGGCGGTTTCGGCCGACGCGCGACGCCCGCCAGCGAATGGCCGCGCGAGGCGGCAGCGGTCGCCGTGGCGCTGGCCCAGGCCGGCCAGCGGATGCCTGTCAAAGTGATCTGGAGCCGCGAGGACGACGTCAAGGCCGGCTACTACCGGCCCATGACCGTGCACCGCGCCGAGATCGGCTTCGACGCGGCCGGCAAGGTCGTCGGCTGGCAGCACCGCATCGTCAGCCAGAGCATCCTGAAAGGCTCGCCGCTGGAAGGCTTCGGCTACCAGAAGGGCGTGGACGGCACGACGACCGAGGGCATGCGCGAGCCCTACGAGCTGCCGATGAACCTGAGCGTGCACCACCCGGACGTCAACGTGCCGGTGCTGTGGTGGCGCTCGGTGGGCTCCACGCACACCGCGTATGTGATGGAGACGCTGGTCGACGAGATCGCCTTCGCCACCAAGCAGGACCCGGTCGCCTACCGCCTGAAGCTGATGGAAGGCAACGCCAAGGCCGACCGCCACCGCGCGGCGCTGCAGGCCGCCGTCGACAGCAGCGGCTACGGCAAGCGCAAGCTCAAGGCCGGCCAGGCCTGGGGCGTGGCGGTGCATGAGAGCTTCGAGTCGGTCGTCGCCTATGTCGTCGTTGCCAGCCTGAAGGGCAAGGGCAAGGATCGCCAGCCGGTGCTGCAGGAAGTGCATGCCGGCGTGCACTGCAACCTCGTCGTGAACCCCAAGGCTGTCGAGACCCAGGTGCAGGGCGCGGCCATCATGGCGTTGGGCACGACGATGCCTTCCCACCGCGTCACGTTCAAGGAGGGCGCCGTCGAGCAGAACAACTTCTACGACATGGCGATGCCGCGCATCCCGGACGCGCCCAAGGTCATGACCGTCAGCATCGTGCCCAGCAACGATCCGCCCAAGGGCATGGGCGAGCCGGGCCTGCCGGCGCTGGCCCCCGCGCTCGCCAATGCGGTGGCGCGGCTGACCGGCCAGCGTCAGCGCGAGTTGCCGTTCAGGTTTGCCTGACGGCAAGGCCCGCCGCGAGGCGGGCATGAAAAAGGCGGGCCCTCGGGCCCGCCTTTGCTTTGGAGCGCGGTGATCAGCGCTTGCTGCGGCGACGCACTCCGGCTGCGGCCAGCAGGGCCGTCAGCGTGAGGCCTGCGCTCAGGGGTTCGGGCAGCAACTGCACGTCCTGGACGCGGGCGATGGCGTCGGTGAAGGGGTCGCCGGTGCGGGCGCCCGCGCCGCAGTAGGACGTGAACACCGGGCCGGCCTGCGGGCCGCCTTCCTGCCCACCCTCGGCGAACCGTGCCGCCTCGCCGCCCTTGTCGCCGTACAGCACGGCCGAACAGACGCCGGAGACGCTGTTGCCGGAGGCCTCGGCCGTCATCAGGTAGGAGATGAGGTGGTCGCCGTCGGCCAGGGCGATGTTGAACGTGTCGCCCGCCAGGCCGTAGCTGAAATAGCTCTCGCCGGCACCGCCGCCCGCCTCGGACACGGCAAACGTCAGGCTGCCCGGCGCGACGTCGTAGCTGCGCGTGACGACGCCACCCGCGCCCACCTCGGCGCTCCAGGCCAGGTCCATATAGGTCATGCCATCGATCTGCAGCTTGATGGTCAGGCTGGCCTTCTGGAACTCGCCGGCGGCGAAGTTGCCGCCGAAGGCGCCCACCTCGCCGGCGCTGACGTCGAAGGTGAAACCGTCGCCGTCGGCGGTGCTGAAGCTGCCATCCAGGCCGCCGATGGCCTTCACGGAATAGGTGTTCTCGCCCGAAGCGCGGCTGCCGAAGCTGGTGACGCCGTCGTACTTGCAGGCATAGCCGTGCAGGCCGATGTTGTTGGCACCGCTGCCGGTGAAGTCGATGACGTCCTGGCCGCCACCGGCGGGTGGCGCGTCGCCGCAAGGGGTCGGCGTGCTCGACTGCACGCCGGCGCCGAGGTTGTAGTTGCCGGAGGCGATGAAGGTCACGGCAGCCGAGGCCGGTACGGCGAAGGCAGCCAGCGAGGCGGCGAGGACGAGGGTCTTGAGGGCGTGCATGGCGGCTCCTGCGGGGAATGGCGCATGCTACGGCGCGTCACCTCACGCACCATGTCCCCGCCTTCGGGGTCACCCCCTCAAATGCGGGTCGGGTCGGCCGCGGGCGGGTAGCCGGCCTCGGCCAGTGCGGCAGCGAGCGTTTCGCGGGGCAGGGCGCTGTCGACGTCGGCCGTCCGGGCCTTCTGGTCGATGGCCACGCGGGCTTGGGCGTCGGCGGCCTTGAGCGCTTCGGTGATGGTGGCGACGCAGTGGCCGCAGCTCATGTCGGGCAAAGTGAACCGGTACATCGTGGGGTTGCTGTTTCAGGTCAAGGTGGCGATGAATCGTAGTCCGGACAATCCGACCATGAGCTCCCTGAGGTTGAAGGTGTCCGGCATGAGCTGCGCGAGCTGCGTGGGCCGGGTCGAGAAGGCGCTGCTGAAGCAACCGGGCGTGCTGTCGGCCCAGGTCAACCTGGCCACCGAGACGGCGAGCGTGGCACTGCAGGCGGGCGCTTCCACCGCGCCGCTGCTGGCCGCGCTGGCCAAGGCCGGCTACCCGGCCTCGCTGGATGAACCGGCCAGGACGGCCAGGGTGGCCTGGTCGCAGACGGGCTGGCCCGTGCTGATCGGCGTGCTGCTGAGCCTGCCGCTGGTGGCGCCGATGCTGCTCGGGCACGCGGCCATGCTGCCGGGCGGCTGGCAGCTGGCACTGGCCACGCCGGTGCAGTTCGGCCTCGGCGCGCGCTTCTACCCGGCCGGTTGGCGGGCACTGCGAGACGGCAGCGGCAACATGGACCTGCTCGTCGCGCTGGGCACGTCTGCGGCCTTTGGTCTGTCGGTGTTCGAGCTGCTGCGGGGGCGCGAACACGCGCTGTACTTCGAGTCCGCCGCCGTCGTCATCACGCTGGTGCTGCTCGGCAAGTGGCTGGAGGCGCGCGCCAAGCGCGGCACCGGTGCGGCCATTCGCGCGCTGAGCAGGTTGCAGCCGGAAGTGGCGCGCGTGCTGCGCGACGGCGCCGAGCAGGAGTTGCCGCTGGCGGCGCTGCGCGTGGGCGACCTGGTGCGCGTGCGCCCGGGCGAGCGCTTGCCGGTGGACGGTGTCGTCACCGAGGGCCACAGCGCGGTGGACGAGTCCCTCATCACCGGCGAGAGCCTGCCGGTCGCCAAGGCCGAGGGCGACACGGTGACGGGCGGCGCCGTCAACGGCGAGGGCCTGCTGACGGTGCGCTGCGCGGCGCTGGGCGCCGAGTCGCGGCTGGCGCGCATCGCCCGGTTCGTCGAGGACGCCCAGGGCGCCAAGCCGCCCATCCAGAAGCTGGTGGACCGCGTGTCGGCCGTCTTCGTGCCGGCGGTCGTCGGCATCGCGCTCGTGACGCTGCTGGGCTGGGGCTTCGCGCGCGGCGACTGGGGCGCGGCGCTGCTTCATGCGGTGGCCGTGCTCGTCATCGCCTGCCCCTGCGCCCTGGGCCTGGCGACGCCGGCCGCGCTGATGGCCGGCATGGGCGCTGCCGCGCGGCAGGGCATCCTCATCAAGGACGCCGAGGCGCTGGAGCTGGCGCATCACCTCGACGTGATCGCCTTCGACAAGACCGGCACGCTGACCGAGGGCCGGCCGCGGCTGGTGGCCCACAGCGCGCCGCTGGCCTTGGCCGCCGCGCTGCAAGCCGGCAGCGAGCATCCGCTGGCCCGTGCGGTGCGCGATGCAGCGCCCGGTGTGGCGCCGGCCGACGGCATGCAGGCCCTGCCGGGCCGGGGCGTGCGCGGCGAGATCGGCGGCGAGTCGTTCGTGCTGGGCAGCGGGCCCTGGCTGCTCAGCCTCGGGCTGACCTTGCCCGACGCCGGCAGCGATGCGCAGCGGGCCCAGGGCCACAGCCTGTCCTGGCTGGCGCGCCTGGGCGGGCAGCCCGAGGTGCTCGGCTGGCTGGCCTTCGGCGACGAGCTCAAGTCGGCGGCTGCGCAAGCGGTCGCGGCGCTGCAGGCGATGGGCCTGCGCACGGCGCTGATCAGCGGTGACCACCGCGCTGCTGCAGAGGCCGTCGCTCGCCGGCTCGGCATCGACGAAGTC
>SEEY01000986.1 GCA_004211235.1 Rubrivivax sp. | reverse complement strand
ACCGAGCCGGAAGCGAACGCCGCCATCGAGCGCATCCGCGACTACATCCGGGACGGCGACTGCTACCAGGTCAACCTGACGACGCGGTTGCGCGCGGCGGCCGCAGAGCTCGACCCCGGGCAGCTCTTTTTCGCGCTGCACGCCAGCCAGCCCGGCGGCTTCAGCCTTTTTCTTCGCGAGGCGGGCGCCGCGCGCAACCGCGTCGTCAGGTTGACCTGGTAGCAGTCGCCGTCCCGGATGTAGTCGCGGATGCGCTCGATGGCGGCGTTCGCTTCCGGCTCGGTGTCGCGCCAGTCGAGCAGGCCGGTGTGCGCCGGCGCGTCCTGCGGCCAGGGCTCGGGCGCTGTCTCGTAGACGGCGAACTCGGCCAGCGGCGCGATGGCCGGGTGCGTTGCCAGCGCAGCGTCGAAGGCCGCAGCCGCCTCGTAGCGCAGGCCGCCCAGCACCCAGGCGCCGGCTCGCGCCGCAGCTTCGGCCTCGGCGATGACGGCGCAGACTTCGTCGAGCCGCATGGCACGCAACCAGCGCGTCGGCGGCGCCGACCAGCAGCCCCTCAGCCGCTCGCCGTCTTCACGGGCCAGCGGATGGCGGGGGAAGTCGAAGGCGGCGTGCAGCAAACGGGCTCAGCGGCACTCAGAACGCAGTCAGCGCGGACAGCGGCTCACAGGCCTTGTCGTCACCCACGTCGGGACGGAAGCACAGCGCATAGGCCTGGCCATTGATGACGCGGTCGACCGTGCTGCCGGACGGTATGCCGATCCATTCGACGTGCAGGTCCGCCTCGCGCGAATCGGCCCGGGGTGCGTCCACGAACCGCACGCCGCAGCGGCCGGTCATGGACTTCACGCAACGCAGGCTCAGGCGGCCGTCGAGCAGCGTGTAGGCCAGTTCCCAGTCGCGCCGCGTGTCGGCACTGCGCACGACCTTCTGCACCAGCCGCGGCGCGCTCGCGGCGGGCTCGGCCGCTTGAGCCGATCCCGCCAGCAGCGGCAATGCAAGCAACAGGACACGCATGTTCAGGCCAGGTTCAGGAAGTGGGTGCGGTAGTGCGCCAGCTCTTCGATCGACTCATGGATGTCGGCCATCGCCGTGTGGGCCTGGGCCTTCTTGAAGCCCTCCAGCGCCGACGGCTTCCAGCGCTTGGCCAGCTCCTTCAGCGTGGACACGTCGAGGTTGCGGTAGTGGAAGAAGCTCTCCAGTTCCGGCATGTAGTTGGCGAGGAAACGGCGGTCCTGGCAGATGCTGTTCCCGCACATCGGGCTCTTGCCCTTGGGCACGTACTGCTTCAGGAAGGCGATGGTCTGCGCCGCGGCCTCGGCTTCTGAGACGGTGGACGCCTTGACGCGGTCGATCAGGCCGCTGCGGCCGTGCGTGCCCTTGTTCCAGGCGTCCATCGC
>SEEY01000985.1 GCA_004211235.1 Rubrivivax sp. | reverse complement strand
GCAGGCGCCTGCAGGCCGTCGCCGTCGCCGTCCTCGACCTCGAGAAAGGGGTTCTTGCCGAGCGTTTCGCGCAGCATGGCAGCGAAGTCCAGCGACGACATCTGCAGCAGCCGCACGGCGTGTTGCAGGCGCGGCGACAAGGTCTGGGTCTGTCGATGCTCGGTGCGGATATCCAGCGATGTCACTTCAACTCCAATTTCGCTTTCGTGTAACCGTTGTCCAGGCGCCGGAGCGCGGAACAAACATAGGGTCTGCAACGTCCATGCCGCGTAGGACACAACGCCGTATTCCCTGCGGCACGGCGCGCGACCCCTAACTCTTCGGGTTCGCTGAACGCCGGCCACCGCGATTTGCGCCGGAGCCCGCGGCCGCGCCCAGCAGGAAATGCCGATCAAGTCGGCGGCGGCGGTTCATTTGCGGCAATTGCTGCAGGCTGTCGAGCCCGACATGTATCCGGCCATCGCGCCCTCGGGCACGCCCGTTGCCAAGTTGTTTCCGCGAGGGATGTCCTCGCTCGCGGAGACCTCCATGAAGAACATCCTTTTCGCCTCATTCGTGGCACTCGGCGCGCTCGGCGCCACCGGCTGTGCGGTGACCAGCGGCCAGAGCACCGTGGGCCAGTACGTGGACGACGCGACCATCGCCACACGCGTGAAAGCGAAGTTCGCCGAGGACGCGCAGGTGAGTGCCATGCGCATCCAGGTGGAAGCGCTGAAGGGCACCGTGCAGCTTGCCGGTTTCGCGACCTCCCAGGCCGAGAAGGACCGCGCCGGCCAGCTCGCGCGCGCCACGCCCGACGTCAAGGAAGTCCGCAACAACATCATCGTCAAACCATGAAGCCCCTCGACCAGCCGCGCCGCTGAACGGGCGCGGCTGGTCGGCGCCCCGTGGGGACGGCAATGCATGCGGCTTTGAGCCGCACGCACATCGCCCTGGCGGGCTGACTCGGGAGCCGGGCGCTCGGCCCGAAGTACAAGAATGAGAACGCCCATCGCCCTGCTCGAAACCCCACGCACCGGCTGGGCGATCCGCGGCGTGTTCGCGCTGGCGTTGATCTTTGCCGTGCGCGAGGCGCGGCCGTTGCTGGCGCCGGTGCTCATCGCGGTGCTGCTGACGCTGGCGCTCGCGCCTGCCGTGCGTTGGCTGCGGCGCCGCGGCGTGCCGGAGGTCTATGGCGCGCTGATCCTCGTGCTGGCGTTGATGGGCAGCACGGTGCCGATGGCCATGAGCCTCGCCAGGCCCGCGGCCGCCTGGTGGGAGGCGGCGCCGAGAACCGTGACGCAGTTGCTGGAGCAGGTGGAAAAGCTGCGCGCCGCCATGCCGGGCCTGCAGACGCTGCCCCAGCGCGGCCGCACCGCCCTGCCGCCTGCGCCCGATCCGCTGCGAGAGCGCCTGGC
>SEEY01000214.1 GCA_004211235.1 Rubrivivax sp. | reverse complement strand
AACCCAGGCCGGTGTCGGCCACGGTGACGGCCAGCTTGCCGTGCAGGATCTCGGCCTTCACCTTGAGAGACCCGCCCTCGGCCTTGGGCTCCAGGCCGTGCTTGATGGCGTTCTCGACGAGGCCCTGGATCATCATGGGCGGGAACTCGGCCGACAGCAGGCCCTCGGGCACGTCGATCTCGGTCTGCAGACGCTCTTCCATGCGCATCTTCAGGATTTCGAGATAGGGCCGGATGACGGCCAGCTCGCGGCCCAGGTCGCGCACGCCGCCGTTGGCATTGGCCTCGCGCATGGTGGGCATGGAAGCCCGCAGCAGCGCGATCAGGTTCTTCTGCATCTTGCTGGCGGTGGGCGGGTCGACCTCGATGAGGTGGTCGATGCTGGCCAGCGTGTTGAACAGGAAGTGCGGCTCGACCTGGGCCTGCATGGCGGCCATGCGGGCCTCGATCACCTGGCGCTTCAGCGCCTCGGCCTCGGCGTTCTCGGTGGCCTGCGCGGCCTTCACCTCGGCCTGGATGCGGCCCTTGTACATGGCCTTGATGACGGCCGACGCGATGATCCACAGGATGGCGAGGTCGACCATGGAGTCGCCCATGCTGACGACGGTGACGCGCCGGCGGCTCTGCGCCTCCTTGACGTCCTCGGTGGCCTGCTGCAGGGCGGCCTGGGCTTCGGCGGCCGCCTCGCGTGCCTCCTTGACCTCTTCAGCCTCCTGCTTGAGCTGGCCGAGCTGCTCGGTGGCCTGTTCGAGGGCGGCGCGGATGTCTTCCGGGCGGGCGCTCTTGGGGAAGTCCAGCGCAATGACGGGGGCGGAAGCGGCGCTTTCGGCCACGGGCTCGCCGTCGGCATCGCTGGCGGCTGAGGCGGCAGGCCGAACCGGCTGGATGCGCACGCCGCGTTCGTCGACCTTGATCTCGTAGTGGATGCCCTTGTCGCCCGCCTTGTCGCCCTTGCTGGCGTCGTCCTTCTCGGCCATCCTGCGCGCCTTGTCAGCGGCCTTCTTCGCCTCGGCCTCCAGCTTGGCCTGGCGGCGGACGGCGCCGGAATGGTCATGCTCCTCGACCACCTCGCTGACGCGCCACGTGAAGGGCGGCAGGCCCTTCAGCACGTTGACGCCGATCATCAAGGCCAGCCCCAGCAGCGCGAAGCGCTTCCAGGTGATGCCGGCCAGCCAGCCGGCGTAGGCATGGAAGTAGCGCAGGACGATGGCCGAAAAGCGCTGCCAGCGTTCGATCCAGATCTTTTGCTGAGGGCTCGGGGTGAAGGAGGGAGTCATGGCCGTGTTTTCGTCGTTGGAGCCCACTGTACGCAGCCGCTCCGGGCAGCGCGCTGCGGGAGCGACGCGCCGGCCCGTGCGGGTGACGAACTGCAGAGACGCGCGACAGGCGGCTCCGCCCGGCGTGACGCCCTGGTGACGGCCCCGTGAATCCATCACGGACAGGCGGCAAAAAGCCCGCCGGAGCGGGCTTTCGGAACGGGTGGCGGACCGCTTACTGCTTGATGGCCTCGACCTGGATCAGCAGGCGGATGGCGTCCGGCGTGACGGCGGGCAGTGCGTAGGTGATGCCCCACTGGCTGCGCTGGATGGTGGTCTCGAAGTCGCCACCGCAGACCTCGCGCTTCAGGCGCTGGTTGTCGTAGCAGCCGAAGCCAGTGGCCGTCAGCGTGACCGGGTTGGTCTTGCCGCGCAGCGTCAGCTCGCCGGAGACGCTGGTGACCTTGTCGCCGTTGAAGGTGAACTTGTCGCCGACGAACTTGGCGGTGGGGAACTCCTCCACCGCGAAGAAGTCCTTGCTCTTCAGGTGGCCGTCGAACGGCAGCGTGCCGGTGGAGATGGAGGCCATGTCGATGGTGAACTCGACCTTGCCGGTCTTGGCGGCCTTGTCCAGCGTGACCGTGCCTTCCTTCTTGTCCCAGCGGCCGCGCAGCGTGCTGGTGCCGAAGTGCTTGGCTTCGAAGGTGACCGCGGTGTGCGTCGGGTCGATGGCATAGGTGGCACTTTGGGCCTGGGCCGACATGTGTGTACCAGCGGCAGCGGCAAGCAGGGCGGTGAGCAGCAGGGCGTTCTTCATCGGAGGGTCTTTCGGGGGTGGGGAAGGAAAAGAGAGCAGGTCAGAGGCCGGCGAAAGCGAGCTTGAACTTGACGGTCACGTCGTTGGCGACAACCGAGGTGTCGGCCCATTCGCCGTCGCCGATCTTGAAGTCCAGGCGCTTGATGGGCACGGCCCCGGAGGCGACGCCGTTGGCCAGCGTGATGGGCACGACGACGTCGCGCACGGCGCCCTTGATGGTGAGCTTGCCGGCGACGTCGTATTTGTTCGCGCCGGTGGGCTTGATGCTGCTGGACACGAAGGTCGCCTTGCCATTGCGCTTGACGTCGAACCAAGGCGCCTTGCCGACTTCCGCATCGAAGCTGGCGTCGCCGAGCGAGACGCTGGCGAGGTCGACCGTGAAAGCGATCTTGCCGGCCTCGGGCTTTTTGGCGTCGAAATCGAGCTGTGCTTCAAACTTCTTGAACTTGCCGTCGACGGGCACGCCCATCTGCTTGAAGGTGAAGCTGAGGTCGCTCTTGTCGGCCTGCAGCGTGGCCGCTTGCGCGGGCAGCAGTGCGGCGGCAAGCAGCAGGGCGGAGAGAAGCTTGGTCATGGTCAGGGGTCCTGTTCAGGGGCGGCGCAGCGACATGCGGGCCATCAGCCCGTCGCGGTCGATGAAACGGTGCTTGAGCGCGCCAGCTACATGGGCGAGCACGAGCAGGGCCAGGCCATAGGCCGCGAGTCCGTGCAGCTCCTTGAGCGTGTCGGCCAGCGCCTTGTCCTTGGGCACGAAGTCGGGCAGCGGCAAGATGCCGAACCACACGATCGGGAAGCCCGCAGCCGAGCTGTACGCCCAACCCAGCAAAGGCACCGCGAAGAAGGTGATGTAGAGCAGGTTGTGCGTCCAATGCGCGGCACGGGCCTGCCAGGCCGGCATGGGCAGGTCCGCGGGCGGCCGGTGCGTCAGGCGCCACAGCAGGCGGATGGCAGCCAGCGCGAGGATGGTGACGCCGGCCCATTTGTGCCAGTTGTAGAGCTTGAGCCGCTGCAGCGAGAACGGCAGGTCCGCCATGTAGAAGCCGACGCCGAACGTGCCGATGATGGCCAGCGCCATCAGCCAGTGCAGCACGACGGCGACGGAGGTGTAGCGGGTGGCGGTGCTCATCATGGTTGGCAGTTTGTTCCGGGGTGAGGGGCAGGCGGTTCACGGGTCTTGTCGCCTATGTTCGGCGATTTTGAATGGACGGCGCGGCCGCTTGTCTTTCGGCCCGGCAGCCGCCCAGGACCGCAGCAGGCGGGTCAGGGCCTGCTGACGATGAAGACGCCGGACATCACCAGGACCGTGCCGACGGCGATCCACATGTTCATCGGCTCGCCGAGGATGAAGACGCCCATCAGGATGGTGCTCATCGGCCCGACCATGCCGACCTGCGACGACAGCGGCGCGCCGATGCGGGCGATGGCCAGCATCAACATCAGCACCGGCGCCACCGTACAGGCCGTGGCGTTCAGCAGCGACAGCCACATCACCGGCTCGGGCACGAGGAAGGCCGACGGGGGCTTGAGCAGCGCGAACTGGCCGATGCACAACGCGCAGGCCACGCTGCTGGCCAGGCCGGCGAGCCTGAGCGAGCCCAGGCGCTTGACGACCCTGCCGGACAGCGCCAGGTAGACGGCATAACTGACCGCACTGGCGAACACCAGCCCGGCGCCGATGGCCGTGTTGCGACCGTCGAAGCTCAGCTCATGCGCGAACACGGCCACGACACCGGCATAGCTGACGGCCAGCGCGATGATCTGCCGCGGCTGCAGCCGATGGTGGAAGAAGACGACCGACAGCAGCAGCACCAGCGTCGGGTTGAGATACAGGATCAGCCGCTCGAGGCTCGCCGTGATGTAGGCCAGGCCGGCGAAGTCCAGGTAGCTGGCGAGGTAGTAGCCGGTGAAACCCAGCACGGCGATGTCACGCCAGTCCTGGCGCGTCAACGCCGGCTTGCCGCGGCCGGCCCACCACGCCATGGCGAGGAAGAAGGGCAGCGCGAGCAGCATGCGCCACATCAGCAGCGTGATGGCATCCACGCCATGCCGGTAGGCCAGCTTGACGATGATGGCCTTGCCGGAAAAGCCGATGGCACCCAGCACGGCGAGCAGCAGGCCCATCCAGCGCTGACGGTTCGGTGCGTCGGAAGCTGAGCTCATCGTGGGGCAGTCTAGGCGCGGCTCCGCGCCGCTCGGCTCTTCTCTGATGAAGCCTGACTTGACGCGTCGTCAGCGGGCGCACTTGCCTGCCACGGGCGGAGGGTTCTGATCGCGGTACACCTGCGCCTGCTGGCGTTGCAGTTGCTGCAGGGCCGCGGCGTAGCCGGGCTGCTGCAGGTAGTCGGCCACCTGCGGCGCGAGCGAGCTGGCCGGCGAGCGACGAGAGATCAGCAGATGCAGCCCGTCGGCGCCCAGGCCGCGGGGCAGCATGCGGACCTCCTGCTCGCAGCCCAGCGCGCGCAGCAACTGCAGGCCCGCCTCGCGCGCCGTCACGACTGCGTCGAGGCGACCGAGCATCAGCTTGCGCAGGTTCAGGTCTTCGCTCAGCGCGTTGTCCACCTGCGCATGCTGGGCCAGTTGCCGGTCCACCTCGGCGCCGAAGCTCACGCCGCGGCCGACACCGACGCGCAGGCCTGCGAGATCGTTCCAGCTGTCGAAGCGCAGCGGGCTGTCGCGCCGGACGAACAGGGCCGCTTCGTTGCGCGCCATCGCCGGCTCCACCACCCATGCGTATTCACGACGCCGCGGGTTGTCGAAGGCGCAGGCCATCACGTCCACGTCGCCGCGCTCGACCAGCGCCTGGCAGCGCGCCCAGGGCCCGACCGCCTCGACCTCCAGCGTCCAGCCCGCTGCCGCAAACGCCCGCCGCGCCATCTCGACGCAGACGCCGTGCATGCGGCCCTGCTGTTCCCAGCTCATGGGCTGGGCGGCCGGATGCGCACAGGCCCGCAGGCGCTGCTCGCCGTGGGCCGGTGCCGCCATCAGGGCGGAGAGGCACAGAGCCGGCAGCAGGCAGAAGCGGGTCATTCGCGAACCTTCCCGCCGATGGGCGTGCGCGGATCCTAATGCGCCTGGTATGCAAACGGTGCCGACGAGCTGCCGCGCCCCAGCGGCGCGCCCACGCTCTTGTCAGCCGCGCATGACGGCAAGCATCTCGTGCACGTCGTGGCACATCACGGCGAGATAGGCGGCCAGCCCCAGGTAGTACGTCGCGTACTCCCATTTCACCGCCGCCGGCACGGCGTAGTAGGTCTGCGCCTCGGCGCTGTCGCCACGGTGCTTCCAGGCCTTGATGAGCTGCGGCCAGGCCAGCAGCGCCATCAGGATCAGCATCGGGCTGGGCCGCCAGAGGAACAGCGCCACCAGCATCGGCGCGCCCAGCAGCCAGATGCGCGGCGACAGCACGGCGGTGATGCGGCCGCCATCGAACGGCGAGATCGGGATCAGATTGAAGAGGTTCAGGAAGAAGCCGCTGTAGGCCACCGCCAGCAGCCAGTCGGCATCCCAGCTGCGCGCCAGCAGATAGGTCAGCGTCGCGCCCACGGTGCCCAGCAATGGCCCGGCCAGGCCGATGAAGGCCTCGGTCTGCGCGTCGTGCGGCATGTCCTTCAGCTCGACCCAGGCGCCCACGAAGGGAATGAAGGTGGGCGCGCCGACATTCAGCCCCTTGTAGCGGGCAGCGATGAAGTGGCCCATCTCGTGAACGAAGAGCAGCCCGATGAACCCGGCGGCATAGCGCCAGCCATAGATCCAGGCGTAGACGACCAGCGAGACCAGCATGCTGCCGCCGGTGGTCAGCAGCTTGCCGAACTTGGCCCCCGTGAACAGCAGCGCGAGGAGCTTGAGCATCAGGCCGCGGGCTTGTCGCGCTTGAAGAACTTGGTGATGACTGCGCCGCCGCCCGCCACCGCAATGAAGATGATCTTGGCGAACTTGGCGAGGAAGGCGAAGGCCACGGCGAGCAGGCCGAGCTTCTTGGCGCCCACACCCAGCACCAGCGCCGCGAGGCCGTATTCGGCGACGTGATCGGTGGACTCGTTGAAGTCCTCGTAGCGCTTGCCGCCGTCGAACTCCAGCGCACCGAGCAGGGCCTTGGCCTGCGACTTCTCGGCCGGCAGGTCCTTCAGGTCGGTGACGAAGTTCAGGCTCAGATAGCCCTCACGGCCCAGCGCGTAGGTGTTGTAGTTGACGCCCTGGCCGGCCTCGGCCGGAGCCCCCTTTTCCTTGGAGCTCATGGCCCAGACGAGCCGGTGCGTGCTTGCCTCGTAGGCCGGCACCTCGGCCCAGCCGGTGATCTCCAGCGCCGGCACGCCCATCTTCTTGCGCTCCTCGTTGGCGCCCTCGGTCCCTTCCTTGAAACTGGCGAGCAGATCGTCGGCCTTCCATTCCTTGGCGTCACCGTCCTTCACATAGCCCGAGGCGATGTAGCGCAGCGTGGCGAACCATTGGCCATCGCCCGCCGGGAAGATGACGCCCGACAGTTCGTTGTGCTCCCCTGGATTGCCCATCGCGCGGAGCAGCTTGCCGGCCTGCGGTTGGGGAATGAAGATGCGGTCGGCCGGCAGGTGCAGCGTGGCCTGGCCGGCAATGGCGATGTCTGCCGGACCCGCCTTCGCGGCGGCCTTGGCGTCCGTCCACGCCGGATC
>SEEY01000984.1 GCA_004211235.1 Rubrivivax sp. | reverse complement strand
CATCCAGCGCGTGGATCGGGGGATAGAGCAGTTCCGGCTGACGCTGCAATCCGCCGCGGCGGAAGGCGATGCCGACAAGCTGACCGAAGTGCAGGCCGTCGTCGTCAAGACCAGCGAAGTGCTGGCCTCGATGGCGAAGATCGAAGGCAAGGCCGAGCTCGCCCGCGAGATCCAGTCCGCCTTCGACCCCTACCAGTCCGCGGCACTCGGCGCCACGCGCGCCATGCTCGGCAAGGGCGAGGTGGGCGACCAGGTCAAGCGCATGCAGTCTTCGCAGGTCAAGCTGGGCGAGGTCATGAAGCAGCGCGGCGACGAGGCGCTGCAGGCCACGCTGGACCGGCAGGCCGAGGCCGACCGCGGCGTGCAGAAGGCGCTGTGGGTCAATCTCGCCACGGGCCTCGCCGTGCTCGCCGTGCTCGGCATTGCCTCCAGGGCGGTGATCAACTCGGTGTGGCGAGACCTGGGCGACGAACCCACCGCGCTGCACGAGACGATGCGCCACATCGCCGACGGCAATCTGCAGGTGCAGGTGACGGTGGCTGCCGGCGACAGCGTCTCGCTGAATGCGGCGCTGGCCGAAATGGCAGGCAAGCTGCGCGAGACCATCGGCCAGATCCGGCACGCGACCGATTCCATCGCCACGGCGTCCAGCGAGATCGCCTCGGGCAATCACGACCTCAGCACGCGCACCGAAGCGACAGCCACGAGCCTGCAGGAAACCGCATCCTCCATGGACACGCTGACGGAAAGCGTGCGCCACAGTGCCGAGTCCGCACAGCAGGCCACGCAGATGGCCGGTGCGGCGGCCGAAGCCGCGCACCGCGGCGGCGGCATCGTCGCCAAGGTCATGGACAACATGGAAGAGATCAACGTGGCGTCGCGCAAGATCAGCGAAATCATCGGCGTGATCGACAGCATTGCCTTCCAGACCAACATCCTGGCCTTGAACGCCGCGGTCGAGGCCGCCCGCGCCGGCGAACAGGGCCGAGGCTTTGCCGTCGTGGCGGCCGAAGTGCGCACCCTGGCCCAGCGCTCGGCACAGGCCGCCCGAGAGATCAAGACGCTGATCGTCGCCTCCGGCGAGAAGGTCGAGAGCGGCTCGAAGCTGGTGCAGGTCACCGGCGAGGCGATGAAGGAAATCGTCAACGGCGTGCAGCGCGTGACCGACATCATTGGCGAGATCAGCGCCTCGGCCACGGCGCAGTCCGGCGGCATCGGCCAGGTCAACCAGGCGGTGGTTCAGCTGGACAACATGACGCAGCAGAACGCCGCCCTGGTCGAGGAGTCGGCCGCAGCGGCGGCCAGCATGCGCGAACAGGCGACGGCGCTGGCCAACGCGGTGGCGACCTTCCGCGTCAGCTGAAACGTTGCGTCAGCGCCTGCCGCAGGCGGGCGGCAGCGCAC
>SEEY01000213.1 GCA_004211235.1 Rubrivivax sp. | reverse complement strand
TTGCGCCGCAACAAACCTCGGCGCATCGACTCTAGAATCAAAAGTCGACTTTTCCTCAACCAATCGGAGACCCGATGAACGCTGCCTCCCTCCCGTCCGACGCCCATGTGATGCCGACCCTTCTCCATGACCGTTGTCCAACCGCCGCGCGAAGTCTTCATCCAGGGTGTGACGCTCGATGGACGCACTTTCCGCCCCAGCGATTGGGCCGAAAGACTGGCCGGCGCGATGTCCAGTTTTCGCCCCGGCGGTGCCCGCATGGGCATCGGCGCGCACATCGGCTACTCGCCTTACTGCGTGCCGACGGTGATCAACGGCGTGAAGTGCGTCATCGTCAACGAAGAGCTGAAGCGCCTGGAGCCGATGGCCTGGGACTTCGTCATGAACTTCGCCCGCGACAACAAGCTGCAGGTTGCCGAAGCCTGCCTGCTACCCGACGCGAAACCGGGCAGCTGATCGGTCTTCTAGCGACTTTCCCAGGGCTGCACAGGTGTAACGGCCCGTTATTCTCGGCGGCTTGGTCCACCACCGCAGTCGATGAACTTGAGCGTCGCTTCCGCCCCATCGCCATCGGCCGCCGTCCGCGAGGAAATGGCGCCGGCGGCGCGCAGCGTCTGGGTGCTGCTTCGCGGTCTGTCGCGCGAGAGTGGCCACTGGGGCGTCTTCCCCGAGCATCTGTTGCGTGAATTGCAGACGCAGCAGCCGTCGTGCCAGGTCTTGTCGCTGGATCTGCCGGGCACCGGCACGCAGCGTCGCCAGGCCAGCCCGACGCAGGTCTCGGCCATCGTCGACGTCTGCCGCGCGGAACTGCGGCGCCGCGGTGTGAGCGGGCCGGTGTCGGTCGTCGGCATGTCGCTGGGTACGGCGGTGCTGAGCGACTGGGCCAACCGCTATCCGACCGAGATCGAGGCGGGCGTGCTCATCAACCCGAGCCTGCGGCCGTTCAGCGAACTGTTCCGCAAGCCGCGTCCGCTGAACTACCTTGGCCTGGCGCTGTTGTCGCTGAGCCGATTCAGCGCGCGCATGCGCGAGGAGCGCGTGCTGAGCATGACGACCCGGCTGACGCCGCCGCAAGCCATCATCGACCGCTGGCTGGAATTGCAACGCCAGCATCCACTGGGCGTGCGCAACACGGCGCGGCAGTTGCTCGCCAGCCTGCGCTACCGTGCCAGCCGCACTCGGCCGTCGGCGCCCATGCTGCTGCTGTGCAGCAAGGCCGACACACTGGTCGACTGGCGCTGCTCCCAGGCCATGAGCCGCGCCTGGGGGGCGCCGCTGCGCCTGCACACCAAGGCCGGCCACGATCTGCCGCTGGACGACCCGCAGTGGGTGGCCCGGGCCGTGGCCGAGTGGTTGCGCGACCGCAGCATCCAGGGCGTCGGCCCAGGGGAGTGGCACTAGCAGGCTCCTCGCCCCGTCTTCCCTGCTGAACGCGGCGAGCCGGGTCGGTCTTGCAAACCGCGCTGCAGCAGTGCCGCGGCTCTTCGGTAGGCACGCACCGCCCACTGGGCGCCATTTGTCCGACCTCAGCCCCCGAGAGGACGGCGATGCTTGCGGCGTTGAGCCGCCATCAAATCGCCTGCGGGCCGGCTGGGGACCGGCCCGGCGCTCGGCCCGCACAGAAGAGCCAGTTCAAATGCAAGAGGCCCGCTGAAGCGGGCCTCAAAGCAGAAAGCCCGCTTTCGCGGGCCTTCTGCCTTGCACCAGAGCTGGATTTTTCTATCAGGCGGCGAGCGCCTTGATCTTGGCGGACAGGCGGCTCTTGTGGCGAGCTGCCTTGTTCTTGTGGAAGATGCCCTTGTCGGCGACAGAGTCGATGACGGCTTGGGCAGCCTTGAAAAGGTCAGCAGCCTTGGACTTGTCGCCCGCGACCACAGCCTTTTGCACGTTCTTGACGACCGTGCGGAATTGCGAACGCAGCGCCGTATTGGCGGCATTGAGCTTGGCGTCCTGGCGGACGCGCTTGAGGCCCGATGCCAGGCGAACTGTCTTCTTCTTGGCTTTGGAGCTGGTGGCCATGCTGTGTCTATACCCAGGTGGTGCAAAGACAGCGAGTATAGCCCGGAAATCAGGCTGAAGCCAAGCGTTCGGGCGGACTTCGCCCTGTGAGGTTGTCTACGCCACAGATAATCCCGCCATGAATCTGCTGCGCGCTGCGTCAACCATTTCCCTGCTGACCCTGACCTCGCGCATCACCGGCCTCGTTCGCGAAACCATGGTTGCCGGCCTGTTCGGCGCCAATGCGATGACCGACGCCTTCCTGGTCGCCTTCCGCATTCCCAACCTGCTGCGACGGCTGTTCGCGGAAGGGGCGTTCTCCCAGGCCTTCGTGCCACTGCTTGCCGCCACAAGGGCGACGGAGGGCGATGCCGCCACGCAGCGCCTCATCGACGCCGTCGCGACGGTGCTGTTGTGGGCGCTGGTGGCGACATCGCTGTTCGGCATCCTCTCGGCGCCGGCGCTGGTGTGGGTGCTGGGCGGCGGCTTGCCGGGCGAGGCGCAGGAAGCTTCCGTCGTCATGACCCGTCTGATGTTCCCCTACATCGGCTGCATGTCGCTGGTGGCCTTGTCGGCCGGCATCCTCAACACCTGGCGGCGCTTCGTCGTGCCTGCTGCAACGCCGGTGCTGTTGAACCTGAGCGTGATCGCCGTCGGTTGGGCCCTGGCGGGGCCGTTGCAGCGCGCCGGCTACCCCGGCATCTACGCGATGGCCCTGGGCGTCATGCTGGGCGGCGTTCTGCAGTTGCTCGTGCAATGGCCAGCGTTGCGCGCCATCAGCGCGATGCCGCGCATGCGCCTGAACTGGCGCGGCCTCAAGGAGTCATGGAAGCATCCCGGCGTTGGCGGTGTGCTGATGCGCATGGGCCCGGCGTTGCTGGGCGTGGGCGTGTCGCAGCTCTCGCTGATGATCAACACGCGTATTTCCAGCGAGATCGCCGAGGGCGCCACGTCCTGGCTGAACTACGCGGACCGCCTGATGGAGTTCCCCATCGGCCTGCTCGGCGTGGCGCTCTCCGCGGTGCTGACCCCTCAGCTGTCGGCGGCCCAGGCCTCAGGCGAGAGCGAGCGCTACAGCCGTCTGCTCGACTGGGGGCTGCGCCTGGCAACCCTGCTGGCCCTGCCGTGCGCCGTGGCGTTGTTGGCCTTCGCCGAGCCCTTGACGGCGGTGCTTTACCACCGTGGCGCCTTCACCGCCACGGACGTGGGTCACACGGCCCAGTCGGTCATGGGCTGGGGCGTCGGGTTGATGGGACTGATCGCCGTCAAGGTGCTGGCCCCCGGCTTCTATGCCCGCCAGGACACCGGGACGCCGGCCAGGATCGCGGTCGCCGTGCTGGTGCTGACGCAGCTCTTCAATCTCGTCTTCGTGCCCTGGATCGGCGTGGCCGGCCTGGCCTTGTCCATCGGCCTGGGCGCTCTCGTCAACGCCGGCTGGCTGCTGTGGGGCTTGCGCAAACTGGGCAGCTACCGGCCCGAGCCGGGCTGGGCCGTCTTCGCGGCGCGCGTCGCCGTGGCGTGCGTTGCCATGGGCCTGCTGCAGTGGCAACTGGAGACGCGGCTGGACTGGATCGCCCTCGGCGCCCACGAGCTCGAGCGAGCGCTTGTCATGGCGGCCAGCCTGGCGGCGAGCGCGGTCGTGTATTTCGGCGTGCTGCTGCTGGTCGGCATGAGGCCGCGGGCGTTGGGGCGGCCCAGCTGATGAAGTTCGCGGCGCCGTCTCCGCTGGAATATTTCGCCACGCTGGTGGCGGAGGACGACAGCCTGAACCTGCTCGAAGCCGCCATCAGCCTGGCGCAGGACGAGCATCCGCAGCTCGATGTGCAGGCCGTGCTGTCCCAGGTGGACGCTTTCGCGCGCCGGCTGCGCGACCGCCTCGTGCCCGAGACGCCGCCGCCCGAGCGCCTGCGCCTGCTGACGCGCTTCTTCCACGGCGAGCTTGGCTTTGCCGGCAACCTGAACAACTACTACGCGGCCGACAACAGCTTCATCCACCGCGTGCTGGAGACGCGCCGCGGCATCCCGATTTCCTTGGCCGTGCTGCTGCTGGAACTGGGCGAGCAGGCCGGCCTGCGCATGGCGGGCGTCGCCTTTCCTGGGCACTTCCTCGTCAAGTGCCGCATCGGCCTGGGGGAGGTGGTGCTCGATCCCTTCACCGGCGAGGCGCTGTCGCCGACGCGGCTGGACGAACTGCTGGCCGTCTACCGCCACGGCAGCGGCCTGCCGGACGACCTGGAGCTGCCGCTCGAGTTCTTCCTGCGCGCCGCCAGCAAGCGCCAGATCCTGGCCCGCATGCTGCGCAACCTGAAGGAAGTGCATCGGGCGGCCCGCGATGGGGTCCGGCTGCTCGCCGTGCAGCAGCGCCTCGTGGTCTTGCTGCCCAACGAGCCGGCGGAGCGCCGTGACCGCGGCCTGGTGTTCGATTCACTCGGCGCCCATGCCGCGGCGGCGGACGACCTGGCTGCTTACCTGAAGGCGCGAGGTGACGCGCCCGACGCCCCGGCGCTGCGCGCGCGCCTGGCCGTGCTGCTGGAACAGCGCTCGCCGCCGCTACAGTGACAATCCGCGCCCTTCCGCCCAGGTCCCGATGTTGCAGTTCCGCTGACCGATTTCGATGAGGCAGATCCCCCTCGCGCTGCTCGCCCCGCCCGCGCCCAGTCTCGACAACTTCTTCCCCGGTGCCAATACCGAGGCGCTGGCCTATCTGAACGGCCTCGCGCCTGGCGACCCGCCAGTGCTGCTGTGGGGTCCCACCGGCTCGGGGAAGACGCATCTGCTGCGCGCGCTGGCGGAACGCTGGCAGGCCGCGGGTCACCGCGCTGCCTGGTATGACGCCGACACGGCGTTGCCCTGGGAGCTGCCGCCGCACGAGAGTCTGCTGCTGCTGGACGACTGCCAGCGTTTCAACGACGGCCAGCAACATGCCGCGTTCGCCTTGTTCGTTTCGTCGGCGGGGCAGGGCTACAACGTCGTCGCCTCGGCAGACGCACCCGCGGTCGATCTTGCGGTGCGTGAAGACCTGCGCACGCGCCTCGGCTGGGGCCCCAGCTTTGGCCTCGAACCTTTGCGCGAGGCCGAGATGCGCGCCGTGCTGCGCCGCGAGGCCGACCGACGCGGCCTGCTCCTCGGCGACGAGGTGCTCTCCTATCTGCTGACACGCTTCGAGCGCAACCTCAAAGGCTTGATGGCACTGCTGGAACGCCTGGATGAATTCGCCATGGCCAGCAAACGAGCGCTGACCCTGCCGCTGTTGAAGGCCATGTTGGCCGAAGAGAAATAGACGAAATAGACTCTGACCCCATTTTATGAATCTCACGCTGTTTGATCTGGACGGGACGCTGATCCCGGTGGACTCCGACCACTCCTTTGGCGCCTTCATGGTCGACGTCGGCTGGGTGGACGGCGAGGTCTGGGGCCGGCGCAATGATCAATTCTTCGCCCAATACAACGCCGGCACGCTGGACCTGCCGGCCTATGTCGAGTTCGCCACCACGGCCTTCCGCAGCCGGCCGCTGGACGAAGCGCTGGCGATGCGGCAGCGCTTCATGGCCGAGGTCATGCAGCCGGCGATCCGGCCGGAGGCGAGGGCGCTCGTCGAGCGGCACCGCGCTGCCGGCGACCTGATCGCACTCGTGACGGCCACCAACGAATTTGTCACGGCGCCCATCGCCGAGGCGTTCGGCATCGAGCACCTGATCGCGGTGCAGCTCGAACGTGATGCCGAAGGGCGCTACACCGGCGCCATCCGCGGCGTGCCGAGCTTCCGCGAAGGCAAGATCGAGCGCGTGCAGAACTGGCTGCAAGGCCTGGGGGCACAATGGGGCGGTTTCGAGCGCGTGACGTTCTACAGCGACTCGACCAACGACTTGCCCCTGCTTGAACGCGTCAGCCACCCGGTGGCGACCAATCCCAGCCCGACGCTGGCGCAGATTGCCGCCGAGCGCGGCTGGCCCCAGTTGCAACTCTTCGCATGATCAAGAAGTTCATCGACAAACTGCTCGGCAAGCCTGCCGCAGCCGCCCCCAAGAAGACCAGCCCGCTCGGCCAGCGCGTCGAGGTGACGGCGGACGTGCACGGCATCAACCCCGACCTGCTCGACGAGCGGGCCGTCAAGGTGGTCAAGACGCTGACCGACGCGGGCTTCGAGGCCTACATCGTCGGCGGCGCCGTGCGCGACCTGCTGCTGGACATGCGGCCCAAGGACTTCGACGTCGCGACCAACGCGACGCCCGAGCAGGTCAAGGGCCTGTTCCGCCGCGCCTTCATCATCGGCCGGCGGTTCCGCATCGTTCACGTCGTCTACGGCCGCGGCCGCGAGCATGAAGTCATCGAGGTGTCGACCTTTCGCGCGCTGCCTGTCGAATCGGAGGCCATCGCCGGCAACGAGAAGACCGGCAAGGCCGAGCTGGACGGCAAGCACCACGCCGTCGACGCCAGTGGCCGGGTGCTCCGCGACAACGTCTGGGGCCCGCAGATCGAGGATGCCGCCCGGCGCGACTTCACCGTCAACGCGATGTACTACGACCCGGTGCGACGCCTCATCGTCGACTACCACGGGGGTCTGGCCGACGCCAAGGCCAAGCTGCTGCGCATGATCGGCGACCCCGAGACGCGCTACCGGGAAGACCCGGTCCGCATCATCCGCGCCGTGCGTTTCGCGGCCAAGCTCGGCTTCACGCTGGAACCGAAGACGCTGGCGCCGGTCAAGGCCTCCGCCGCGCTGCTGGCGAACGTGCC
>SEEY01000983.1 GCA_004211235.1 Rubrivivax sp. | reverse complement strand
GCCGAGGGGAGACAGCCGAGCGAGGGGCGGCGCGTGGCCCTCCTCGCGCAGCAGGGCCAGGCAGCGGCGCTTGAGCTGCACGAAGCCAGGTTCGGTCAGCAGCGCGGCGCTGCGCGGGCGGGGGAAGTCGAGCTTGATCTCCTCGACGATTCGGCCCGACCGCGTGCTCGTCATCGGCCCGCGGCCGGGCCGATGACGAGCACGCGGTCGGCCAGGAACCGGGCTTCGTCGATGTCGTGGGTGACGAACACGACAGTCGTGCGCATGCGCGTCCACAGGTCGAGCAGCAGCTCCTGCATGCGGCTGCGCGTCAGGGCGTCCAGCGCGCCGAAAGGCTCGTCCATGAGCAGCACGCGCGGATGGTTGATGAGCACGCGCGCGATCTCCACGCGTTGCTGCATGCCGCCCGAGAGCTCGCGCGGGTAGCGGCCTTCAAAGCCCGCCAGGCCGACGAGCGTGAGCAGCTCGGCCGCGCGCTGCTCACGCTCGGCGCGTGGCACGCCCTTCATCTTCAAGCCGTAGCCGACGTTGTCGAGCACCGTCTTCCACGGGAACAGCGTGTGCTGCTGGAACACGAGGCCGCGGTCCGGGTCGGGGCCGGCGATGGGTTCGCCGTCCAGCGTCACGCGGCCGTGCGAAGGCGCAAGGTGCCCGGCCAGCGCACCCAGCAGCGTCGACTTGCCGCAGCCCGACGGCCCGAGCAGGCAGACGAACTCGCCGGGTTCGATGGTGACCGACAGGTCACGCAGCACCTCGAAGCGCGCGGCGCCTTCGCCGAGTTCGATGGAGAGCCGTTCGACGTCGATGCGTCCACCCTGGTTGCTCATCGCTTGCTCCCTTGCCAGGGCGTCAGGCGAGCGCCGGCCCATTTGATCAGGGCGCTGCTGCCCATGCCCAACGCGCCGATGACGAGCATGCCGACGACGATGTCGGGGTAGGCCTGCACGGTGTAGCTCTCCCAGGTGTAGTAGCCGATGCCGTACTGGCCGGCGATCATCTCGGCGGTGACGAGGCAGAACCAGCAGGTGCCCATGCCGATGGACAGGCCGGTGAAGATGCTCGGCGCCGCGCCCGGCGCGATGACCTCGGTGAAGAGACGCCAGCCTTTCGTGCCCAGGCCTTTGGCCGAGGCGATGAGGCGGGCGTCGACGGCTTCGACACCGTGGATGGTGTTGAGCAGGATGGGAAAGAGGGCGCCGACGAAGGTGATGAAGACCATGCTGCCCTCGGACGACGGGAACATCAGGATAGCCAGCGGGATCCACGCGACTGCGGGGATGGGCCGCAGCACTTCCAGCGGCGGCAGCAGCAGCCGGTTGGCGAGCGGCAGGCGGCCGATCAGCAGGCCGAGCGTGACGCCGATCGCCGCCGGCTTCAACCTCGCGGCGGCGATCGGCGTCACGCTCGGC
>SEEY01000982.1 GCA_004211235.1 Rubrivivax sp. | reverse complement strand
CGCCCAGGCCTATGGCTGGCAGACGGTCTATGCCTTCGCCGCCGCCGCCATCCTGGTGCCGATGATCGTCATGATCGTCTTCGCCAAGGAGCCGCCCGACGTCGACGCCCACGCCTCGCTGCGCCAGCACGTGGCCTGCCTGTTCGAGAAGGACGGCTGGGCCTTCAGCCTCATCTACGGCGTGACCTTCGGCGGCTTCATCGGCCTGACGACCTTCCTCCCCACCTACTACTACGACCAGTTCGGCGTCTCCAAGGTGCAGGCCGGCCAGCTGACGATGCTGGCCGCGTTCATGGGCGCGGCGGTGCGCGTCGTCGGCGGCGCGCTGTTCCAGCTCGTGCCGCTGCGCTGGCCCGCGGCCACGGCGGTGGCCGGTTCGATGATCGGCGAGATCGGCGCCCTCGGCGGCGGCCTGGTGCCCAACCTGATGGGCCTGTCGAAGCAGCATGCCGGCACCTACCTCTGGGGCTTCGTGATCTTCGGCGTGCTCGCCGTGCTGATGCTCGGCGTCATGCGGGTCATGCAGATCCGCTGGACGCGCACCTGGGCGGAGAAAGGTGGCCGCGCCCGCCAGGCCGCCGCGTCGGCGGCCGAGCCGGTGAACTACCAGCGCGTCTGAGCGCATAGGCGCCGGCCCGGGGCGCCGTCCTTCAGCGCGGCAGGAACACCAGCCAGGCGATCAACAGCAGGTTGAGCAGCACCGACAGCCCCAGGCCGATCTGCCAGCCGCTGAGGACTTCCCGCGGCGCGCCGGGCGGCCGGGCCAACGCGGGCTGGTCCCGCGCGGCGCTGCGCTCCAGCGCCAGCAGCAGCTCCTCGGCCGTCTCGAAGCGCGCCTTCGCGTCGCGCGCGATGGCGCGCATGACGACGCGGTCGAGCGGCATGGGCACGCTGGGCTGCAGACGGCTGACGCTCGGCGTCTCGCGCCGGTAGCGGGCCAGCTGATAGGGCTCGATCTCGCCATACGGCAGGCGGCCGGTCAGCGCCTGGTAGAGCGTGACGCCGAGTGCGAACAGATCCGAGCCGGCGTCCGGTGGCTGCGGCGGGTCCTGCCACTGTTCCGGGTTGATGAAGCTTGGCGTGCCCGCGTGCAGTTCGCGTGCAGCCGTCGACGAGCGGCGGCTCAGCGCGACGCCGAGGTCCAGCACCCGCCACTGGCCGTCATCGCCCAGGTGCAGGTTCCCTGGCTTGATGTCGCGGTGGATGACGCCGGCCGCATGCAGCAGGCTCAGGGATCGCGCCACCGCCGTGCCCAGCGCGAGCACCTGGGTCGCGTCGAGCGGGCCCCTGGCCAGCAACTGCGCCAGTGTCTGGCCGGCATGCCAGTCGAACACGGCATAGAAATGCGTGGCGCCGTCGGCCGGCGCATGCACGCGCACGAAGCCGCTACCGGCGCCCTCCCCGCCGCGC
>SEEY01000981.1 GCA_004211235.1 Rubrivivax sp. | reverse complement strand
ATCGCGGCTTCCTCAAGACCGACGCGGCCTGCAAGACCAACATCGACGGCCTCTACGCGATCGGCGACATCACCGCGCCGCCTTGGCTCGCCCACAAAGCCAGCCACGAAGGCGTCATCGCCGCCGAAGCGATTGCCGGCAACCATCCCCACGCGATGGACCCGCTCAACATCCCCAGCTGCACCTATTGCCACCCGCAGATCGCCTCGGTCGGCCTCACCGAAGCCAAGGCCAAGGAAGCCGGCTACGAGGTCAAGGTCGGCAACTTCCCCTTCATCGGCAACGGCAAGGCGATCGCGCTCGGCGAGGCCGAGGGCTTCGTCAAGACGGTCTTCGACGCCAAGACCGGCGAACTGCTCGGCGCGCACATGATCGGTGCCGAAGTCACCGAATTGATCCAGGGCTACACCATCGGCAAGACGCTCGAGACCACCGAAGCCGAGCTGATGGAAACCGTCTTCCCGCACCCGACGCTCAGCGAAATGATGCACGAGAGCGTGCTCGGCGCCTATGGAAGGGCGCTCCATATCTGACCTGAACGGCGCCGCGGCGCTGGCCCGGGCAAGGCGCTTCGGGCTGGCGGCCGCTTTGCTGTTTGTGGTGAGCCTGGCGATGTTCTGGCCGGGCATCGCGCTGTTCGATAGCCTGAGCCAATATCGCCAGGCGCTGACCGGCGAATATAACGACTGGCATCCCCCGGCGATGGCGCGGCTGTGGTCGCTGTTCGTCGCCATCGGCTGGCGCGGGCAGGGCCCGATGTTCGCGGTGCAGCTTGTTTTGTGGTGGGCAGGCTTGGGACTGACCGCTGCGGCTCTGGCGCGGACGCGGGCAACCCGCGCTGCGATGGCGGTGCTGGCGATCGGCCTCTGGCCGCCGCTGCTCGGCTGGCAGGTCGCGGTGCTCAAGGATGGCCAGATGGCGGGGGCGCTGGTCGCTGCCTTCGGCCTCGTCGCATGGTACAGGCTGCAGGCGCGGTCGATACCGCTGCTGGCGCTGGCCGCGATCCTGGTGCTGCTCGCCTATGCGACGCTGGTACGCAGCAACGCCGTGTTCGCCAGCCTGCCGCTGGCGGTGGCGCTGTTCCCGGCGTGGCGCTGGGAGCGCTGGCCGTCGCGGCTGCTGCTCGCCGGGGCCGGAAGCCTTGCGGTGCTGACGCTCGCGCCGATCCTGAACCAGGGCCTGTTCGCTGCGCGCTCGACCGGCGTCGAGGCGGCACAGCCGCTGTTCGACATGGCGGGAATCGTCGATCGTGCCGGCCCCGATGCCGTGCCGCTGGTGCCGGCCGGGCAATGGCGGGCGGCGCAGGCGCAGCGCTGCATCACGCCGATTCTGTGGGACGCCTTTGCCAGCGATCGCCGCTGCGGCTTCGTCCAGGCCGGTTTGCACGGCCAGCCGCGCGCGCAATTGTTC
>SEEY01000212.1 GCA_004211235.1 Rubrivivax sp. | reverse complement strand
CGCTGGCGCCAGCGCCGCCAGCCCCACCACTGCCAGCCGGCCCAGCCGAGGATCAGGCCGAAGACGAGCAGCAGCTCGATCAGGCCGAACCAGTGGCTGCTCACCCCGTCACTCGCGCACCGTGGCAGGCCGCAGGAAGAGCCGCTGCACGGAGTCCATCCACTGCGCATGCGCCGGGCCGGCACTGCCGTGCAGTTCGCTCAGCGCGCCGTGCAGCATCTTGCGCGTCAGCGCGGCCGACAGCGTCTCCATCACCGCGTCCACATCCTGCCCCTTCGCCAGCGCGCGGCGCGCCTTGGCGAGCTCCGTCTGGCGCCAGTCCTCGGTCTGGCGCTGCAGTGCCTGGATCAGCGGCACGCTGGCGCGCTGCTCCAGCCACTGTGCAAAGCTGTCCACACCGGCGCTGACGATGGCCTCGGCCTGCGCCACGGCGGCCTGGCGGCGTTCGCCACTTGTCTGCACATGGCGGGCGAGGTCGTCGACGGTGTAGAGGAAAACGCCGTCCAGCCGCGCCACCTCGGGCTCGATGTCGCGCGGCACGGCCAGGTCCAGCATCAGCAGCGGGCGGTGCTTGCGCGCCTTCATCGCCCGCTCCACGGCGCCCAGCCCAATCAGAGGCAATGTGCTGGCGGTGCAGCTGATGACGATGTCGAACTCATGCAGCCGCTCGCCCAGTTCGGCCAGCGGCAGCTGCTCGGCACCCAGCCGCTGCGCGAGGCGCTCACCGCGCTCGCGGCTGCGGTTGGCCACCGTCATCTGCAGCGGCCCCTGCGACGCGAAATGAGTCGCTGCCAGCTCGATCATCTCGCCCGCGCCGACGAACAGGATGCGCGTGGCGTGCAGGTCCTCGAACACCTGCAGCGCCAGCCGCACGCCAGCCGCCGCGAGGCTCACGGCATGGGTGCCGATCTCGGTGGTGCTGCGCACCTCCTTGGCCACCGCGAAGCTGCGCTGGAAGAGCTGGTGCAGCGTGGTGCCGAGCGCGCCGGCCGTGCTGGCCTCGCGCACGGCGACCTTCATCTGGCCGAGGATCTGGGGCTCGCCGAGCACCATCGAATCGAGCCCCGCGGCGACGCGGAAGGCGTGGCGCGCGGCGTCGGCGCCCTGCAGAAAATAGCTGTGGCTGCGCAGGTTGTCGGGCCGCGTGCCGCCCTGCTCGGCCAGCCATTCGATGGCCGGCTCCACCAGCTCCAGCGCATGGCGCGGGCAGCCGGTCGGCGGCAGGCCGACGTAGAGCTCGGTGCGGTTGCAGGTGGACAGGATGGCCACCTCGGGCTGCGCGCGCGCCAGGTGGCTGCGCAGGCCCTGCACGCTGCGGCCGAGCGCCTCCAGCGGAATGGCGAAACGGCCGCGCAGGTCGAGCGGCGCGCTGCCGTGGTTCAGGCCCAGCGCCAAAACACTCATGTCTGCACCCTTCGGCCTGCGGCCTGTCCCGCCAAGCGGGAGTTCGCTTGCTTGGGGCGGCCCGGCGCGGCGCTCATGCAGCACCCCGGCCCAGGCCAGCCCCGCGGTCCTGACGACCGAGCCGGTCGAAGAGGTCGATGACGAAGTCCAGCTTGTGCAGCGGCGCGGCCACCGGCGTGGCCGCGACGGCGGCGAGCAAGGGGCGCACCGCCGGCAGCGGTGGCGCCTGCAACAGGCGCTGCGACGGCCACAGGTTGACGGCCGCCCGCAGCAGCAGGCGCTGCTTTCGCCGACGCGGCACGACGGCGCGACGGCTCACCGAATCGCAGCTAGCACGCGCCACTTCGTGGCCGACCGCGGCATAGAGCAGCCGGGCCGCGTTGATGCCCGGCCGGCAGGCCAGCGGCAGGCTGGCCACACCCGCAGCGGCGCGGGCGTAGAGCACATCGGCGGCATCCAGCAGCCGCTGCACCACGCTCGCCAGCGCCGGCCCGAAACGCGGCGCGGCGAGCCAGGCCGCCGGGTCCAGGCCCGCCTCGCGCAGCCACTGGCGCGGCAGGTAGATGCGGCCCATCGCGGCGTCCTCGCCCACGTCGCGGGCGATGTTGCTCAGCTGCATGGCCACGCCCAGGTCGCAGGCGCGCGCCAGCGCATCGGGCGAGCGCACGCCCATCAGCAGGCTCATCATGGCGCCCACCGTGCCGGCCACACGGGCGGCGTAGTCGTGCAGATCGTCCAGCGTCTCGTAGTCGCGCCCTTCAACGTCCCAGGACAGGCCTTCCAGCAGCAGGTCGAGCAGCGGGCGCGGAATGGCGAACTGCGCGACGACGGCCGCTAACGCGCGGTCTGCCGGCACCGGCTGCGGCCGGCCTTCGAACACCCGGTCCAGCCGGCGGCGCAGCTGCGTGATGGCCAGGCGCCGACCGCCTTCCACGTCCACCGTGTCGTCCGCCAATCGGCAGAAGCCATACAGCACCGTGGCCGGCGCCCGCACGGCGGGCGGCAGCAGCAGCGAGGCGGCGTGGAAGGTCTTGGAGTTGTGGGCGAGGCTGGCGCTGCAGGCGGCCAGGTCGGCAGCCAGCAGCGGCGGGCAGTCATGCAGGTCGGACATGGGCGAAGCCCTCCTCGGCGGGGAATGGGGTATGCCGCGACAGATCGCGGCCATGCGGCACGACGGCATCCAGCACGCGGGCGGACGACAGCACGCCCGGCAGCCCGGCGCCCGGGTGCGTGCCGGCGCCGACGAGGTAGAGGCGCTCCACCTCCTCGCTGCGGTTGTGCGGGCGGAACCAGGCGCTTTGCGTCAGCACCGGCTCCATCGCAAAGGCAGCGCCCTTGTAGGAATTGAGCCGGTCCTGAAAGTCCTGCGGCGTCAGCATCAGCGAGCTGACGACCTCGTCCTCCAGCCCCGGCAGCAGCGTCTCGGACAGGCGCCTGGCGATGGCCGCGCGGTAGGGCTCGGCGCGCTCGCGCCAGTCCACGCCGGCATCCAGGTGCGGCACGGGGGCCAGCACGTAGAAGGCGTCGCAGCCGGGCGGAGCCAGGCTCGCGTCGGTCGCGGTCGGGCGGTGCAGATAGAGACTGAAGTCGTCGGCGAGGTGCTTCTTCGTGAAGATGTCGTCGAGCAGGCCTTCGTAGCGCGGCCCGAGCGAGATGGTGTGGTGGGCCACGTCCGGGTACTGCCGCTTGGTGCCGAAGTACCAGACGAACAGGCTCATCGAGTAGCGCGCCTTGGCGATGCGCTTGTCTGTCCAGCGGCGGCGGAAGCGGGCGGGCAGCAGGTGCTTGTAGGTCCAGGCCGCATCCGCGTTGGACACCACCACGTCCGCCGCCAGCCGCTGGCCGCCCGCCAGCTTCACGCCGCAGGCCGCGCCGCGCTCCACCAGGATTTCGTCCACCGACTGGCCGCACAGCACGCGCCCGCCCTGCCCTTCGATCAGCCCGACGAGGCCGCGCACCAGGCTGCCCGTGCCGCCCATCGCGAAGTGCACGCCGAAGCGCCGCTCCAGGAAGGCGATCAGGCAATACACCGAGGTGGTGGAGAACGGGTTGCCGCCCACCAGCAGCGACTGGAAGGTCAGCACGACGCGCAGCTTCTCGTCGCGCACATGCTTGCAGGCCAGGCCGTAGACGGTGCGGTAGCCCTCCAGCTTGAGCAGGTCCGGCAGTACCTTGGCCATGCTCGTCCAGCTGTCGAAGGACACATGGCCGAGCTGCTCGAAGCCCACCTTGTAGATCGCCTCGCTGGCGGCCAGGAAGCGCTCGTAGCCGGCCACGTCGCCCGGTGCCAGCCTGGCCACCTCCGCGCGCATCGCGTCGGCGTCGCCGCTGTAGTCGAACGTGGTGCCGTCGTCAAAGCGCACGCGGTAGAACGGCGCCACGGGGCGCAAGTCCACATCGTCGCCGAGCCGTTTGCCGCACAGCGCCCACAGCTCCTCGAACAGGAAGGGCGCGGTGATGACGGTGGGGCCGGCGTCGAAGGTGAAGCCGTCCTGCTTGTGCACATAGGCCCGGCCGCCGGGGGCGTCGAGCTTTTCAAGAACCGTCACTCGGTAGCCCCGCGCGCCAAGCCGCACCGCAGCCGCCAGCCCGCCGAAGCCGCTGCCGATCACCACGGCCTGCGCCTGAGTGCGAGGAGCAGGCTCCGCTCGCAGGTCGCCCAAAACAGCGGCGGCGGGCGCGTGACTTTGTGTCAACATGCGCTGATGCTATGCGTGTCCACTTAAGTTGACAACCGGTATTGCCATGACTGCCTGCCCGCCCACGACGGTGAACGCCGCCGGCCTGCGCTGGCGGGTGCAGCGCGCCGGCCGCCCGGCGGGCGAGGCGCCCGGGCTGCTGCTGCTGCACGGCACGGGCTCGTCGCTGCAGTCCTGGGCCGGTTGCCTGCCCGGGCTGGCCGAGCACTTCAGCCTCCTGGTGCCCGACCTGCCCGGCCACGGCGGCAGCGAAGGCTTTGCCGACCGCCAGGCCACCCTGCCCCGCATGGCGGCAGCGGTGGGCGGCCTGCTGGCCGTGCTGGGCTGGCAGCCCACGCTGGTGGCCGGCCACTCCGCCGGCGCCGCGGTGATGGTGCAGCTCTGCCTGGACGGCCACGCCCAGCCGCGCGGCCTGCTGTCGATCAACGGTGCGCTGCAGCCCCTGCCCGGCCTGCTCGGCGCGGTGGCGCCTGCCGTCGCCCGGCTCGCCTCGCGCAGCGCCTGGCTGCCCGGCTGGGTCGCCCGCCACGCCAGCCAGCCGAGAGCGCTCGGCCACCTCATTGCCTCCACCGGCTCGCGGATCGAAGGCGTGGGGGTGGAGCACTACCGCGAGCTGCTGCGCCAGCCCGAGCACCTGCGCGGCGTGCTGGACATGCTCGCCGCGTGGCGGCTGGATGAGCTGCAGGCGCGGCTGCATGAGTTGACCGTGCCGCTGTGGCTGGCTGCCGGGCTGGCGGACCGGACGGTGGCGCCGGTACAGGCGGTGGAGTTGGCGAGACGGCTGCGCGGGGCGAGTTTTCATGCGCTGCCGGGGTTGGGGCATTTGGCGCATGAGGAGGCGCCGGAGAGGGTCAAGGCCTTGCTTCTGGAGTTATCCCGCGAGACCGATGGACACGCCGATTCAGCCCGAATCAGTCGGAGTTCTAGGCTCGGCGAAGGGCCCCATCGAAGGGTGTACTGATCAGGTTTGGCTTTGCGTCTATTTCAGGAAAGTCTGGCGCGCCGTCAAAAACCACAGTGGTGCGCTGCGTGACAGGTGCACAGGTTGTAATGTGAGGCGACGACTTGATCGCTACAACATACAGAAGGCAGAGGAAATGCTCAAACGATTCGTCTCGATCAAGGGAGTGGGACCCTATTCCAACTGCAGCCCTGGAGCCGTGGAGTTCCGAAAAACGTCCCTTGTATTCGGCTTGAACACATACGGCAAAAGCACCCTTTGCGAAGTTCTACGTTCGCTCGAAATCGGTGACACCGCGGGAATCGATGCGCGCGCCACGATTCCAGGGCCCGTAGCACGATCAATCAGCATCTCATTCGCCGAAGATGGGGCTGGAGAGGTACCGCTAGTTCTCAAGGAGGCAGCGTGGCATCCGGCGTCGCCAGGCCCGTTCCGAGTTCGCGTCTTCGACACCGGCTTCGTTTCGCGGAACCTGTTTGCAGGCGCGCGCGCAGAGCGTAGCAACAAGGAAGCGCTCAGTCGGTTCGTGCTGGGCGAGCAAGGAGTGAGGCAGGCAAACGAGATTGCTGCGTTCAGGAAACAGCTTGCTGAGACGAAGAAGGGCCTACGGCAAATCCACGAGCAGCTCAAGGATGTTGGTGACGTTGACGCGTTCGTCGGCATGAAGATTGAGCAAACAGAAGCGGAACTAAACGAGGAGCTGCGTCCCATTTCAGCCGATCTGCTTCAGAAGCGACGGAGTCTCGAGACATACCAGTCCATCCAAAGCCGGTCCGTGCTTGCAGCAATCAGTGAACCTGTTGGCGATGTCGCGACCTTCGAACAATTAAACGGCTTGCTGCAGCAGTCGCTAAAAGGCAGTCACGACGCCGCAGCCCTCCGTCTGAAGCAGCACGCTAGTGAGCATATGGCTCACGCCCGAAATCCAGAAGGTTGGATTAACGCGGGACTCAACTACGCTTCTAGTGAAAACTGCCCGTTCTGCGAGCAGCCGTTGTCGAATGCGCCTGAGGGACTGATCGACTCGTACAAACAATATTTCGACGAAGCCTTCAATCAACGGATGAAGACAGTCAGCGCGGGACTCAGTGACTTCGAAAACGCCACTCGACTTTGGGCCATAGATGGATGGGCCATCAACTTCGACAAGAACTTGACCGTCCTGAACCAGTACGGGGAGCTTGCGGACGACGAGGTCTACAAGGCGCAGTTGGGGCGGTTCAATGCCCTCGGGACGGATGCAGCCGAGGCCTCGCGCTCCCACCGAGAGGCGCTAACCCAGCTGCGCGATGCTGCGGCCGCAGCAATCGAGCAAAAGCGCCAGGCCATGCACGCAGAGATTGCTGCAATAGAGATCGGTCAATACACACGCTCTCTTGCCATTGCGAACGCCACGGTTAAGGCATTTAACGAGCAAATTGAGGTTCTGAATCAGACCCTCGGTGCTTTCAAGCGCAAGTCCGACAAGGCGACTCTCAACCTCGACATCACTAAACTCATTGAGGATGAGAGGCAGATTAAGTTGCGCCTGCGCCGATTGAACAGCAACGGGACTTGTGCTGCATATTCGACTGTGAACCGCCCCGGCAATCGCGGAGGCTTGTTGGTTTAAGTCAGACGGTCGCGGCCTGACCAGCGCGTTGTCGATGGTAGTTGGCCTCGAACTCGGCCGGCGGGATGTAGCCCAGCGGCT
>SEEY01000980.1 GCA_004211235.1 Rubrivivax sp. | reverse complement strand
GCCATCGTGATCAGCCACATGATGACCTTCGTGCTGCTGCTCGCCTTTTTCGGCGAACGCCAGCACCGGCCCCTGCCCGGCGAGCGCCGGCCGCAGGTGGTCGCTCCGGGCGACCCGACGCAGGCAGCGCCGGCTCCGCGCGCCCGGCCGTTCCGCCGCCCGCCCGACATGATCATCGCCGGCTACGCCGTGCGCACGCCCCCGCCGGGGTTCTGGATCAGCATGGCAAGCCAGCTGTTTGCGCTGACCGTCGCCGCCCTCTTCGCCGCGCGCATGCTGGCGCGGCCAATCCAGCGGCTGGGCCAGGCCGCCGCTGAACTCGGCGCCGACCTCAACCGCCCGCCCATCGCGGAAACCGGCACGGCCGAGGCACGACAGGCGGCGCGGGTGTTCAACCAGATGCAGCAGCGCATACGCCAGAGCGTGGAGGAACGCGGCCGTTTCCTGGCCGCGGTCTCGCATGACTTGCGCACGCCGCTGACGCGGATGAAGCTGCGCGTCGAGCGGCTGCAGGACGACGCCGCGCGCGACAAGCTGCGCGAGGACATCGCCGAGATGGCGGCCATGCTCAACGCCACGCTGAGCTATCTGCGCGACGAGGCGTCAGCCGAGGCGTGGCAGATGATGGACGTGACGGCGCTGCTGGAATCGATGGTGGAAGATGCGCTGGATGCCGGCGAGGACGTGACTGTCGCGGGCCATGCAAGGCCGCTGCTGACGCGCCCGGTGGCGCTGCGCCGCTGCCTGTCCAACCTGCTGCAGAACGCGCTGCGCTATGGCCACAGCGCACGGATCACCATATGCGATACCGATGCGCTGCTAACGATAGACATCGCGGATGCCGGCCCCGGCATCCCGGAGGACCAGATGGAAGCGGTGTTCGAGCCCTTCGTGCGGCTGGAAAATTCACGCAACCGCAGCACCGGCGGCGTCGGCCTGGGCCTGGCCATCGCACGCGAGGCGGCAAGCCAGTGCGGCGGCACGCTGACCCTGAAAAACGTGCCAGGCGGCCTGCTGGCGCGCCTGACGCTGCAGCGCGCCGGCTGAGCGGCGCGCCTTCCGGCTTTGGCGACGATCAGGCGGCGACTGCGGCCTTGACTTCCGCAATCGACTGCGCCGTGCCCTCGGCTGGCGCCGACGTGCGGATCAGGTGATCGAACGCCGACAGCGCCGCCTTCGAGCCCTCGCCCATCGCGATCACGATCTGCTTGAACGGCACGGTCGTCGCGTCGCCCGCGGCAAACACGCCGGGCACCGAGGTGCGGCCATGCGCGTCGATCTCGATCTCGCCATGCTTCGACAACGCGACCGTGCCCTTGAGCCAGTCGGTGTTGGGCAGCAGGCCGATCTGCACGAAGATGCCTTCGAGGTCGATCCGGTGCGACTCGCCGGTCTTGCGGTCGGTGTACTGC
>SEEY01000979.1 GCA_004211235.1 Rubrivivax sp. | reverse complement strand
GTGCCTACCTTGTAGATGTGCTCGGCCACCGGCGTGCTGCCGACGAAGCTGACGGCGGCGATGCCGGGGTGGGCCAGGATGGCGTCGACGATGTCCTTGTCGCCCTGCACGACGCTGAAGATGCCGTCGGGTAGGCCGGCGTCCTTCAACCACTGCGCCATCAGCAGCGAGGCCGACGGGTCGCGCTCGCTGGGCTTGAGGATGAAGGCGTTGCCGCAGCCGATGGCGAGCGGGTACATCCACATGGGCACCATGGCCGGGAAGTTGAACGGCGTGATGCCGGCGACGACGCCCAGCGGCTGGCGCACGCTCCACGCATCCAGGCCGCGCGCGACCTGATCGGTGTACTCGCCCTTCAGCAGCTGCGGCATGGCCGTGGCGAACTCGATGTTCTCGATGCCCCGGGCCACTTCGCCGAGGGCATCGGGCATGGTCTTGCCATGCTCACGCACCAGGGCGGCGGCGAGCTCCTCGCGCTTGTCCTGCACGATGGCAAGGAACTTGAACAGCACGCGCGAGCGGGCGAGTGCGGGCGTCTGCCCCCAGGCTTTGGCGGCCTTCGTTGCCGAGGCCACCGCGGCGTCCAGGTCCGCCACGCTGCCCAGCAGCAGCTTGCCTTGCACGGCGCCCGTGGCGGGGTTGTGGATGTCTTGCTGGCGGTCCCCGTTGCCGCGGCTCACGGCACCGTTGATCCAGTGGCCGACTTCGTACTGACTCATCTCGATTCCTTCATGCGCATCCGGCACTCATGGGGTTGTTCGGGTGCGTGGTCCAGTTGGCGTAGGAGCCGTCGATGACGCGGCCCGTGCGCGCATCGGTCTCACCGGGCTGAAGCGCACGCATCGAGATGGTGCCAGGGACGGGGCAGATCGACACGCAGAGATTGCAACCCACGCACTCCGCGTCGTTGACCTCGAAATGCCGCTGGCCGTCCTTCATCGCGAAGATGGCCTGGTGCGAGGTGTCCTCGCAGACGACATGGCAGCGGCCGCACTTGATGCAACTGTCCTGGTCGATGACGGCTTTCTCGACGTAGTTGAGGTTCAGCTGATTCCAGTTCTTCACGGTTGGCACCGCGCGGCCGCGGAATTCGTCCAGCGAGGCATAACCCTTCTCATCCATGAAGTTGGACAGCCCCGAGCACATGTCCTGCACGATCTTGAAGCCGTAGACCATGGCGGCCGTGCACACCTGCACCGTGCCGCAGCCCATGGCGATGTACTCGGCCGCGTCGCGCCAGGTGGTGATGCCGCCGATGCCGCTCAGAGGCATGCCGGCCGTAGCCGGGTCGCGCGCGATCTCGGCCACCATGTTCAGCGCGATCGGTTTCACGGCCGGGCCGCAGTAGCCGCCGTGCGAGCCCCAGCCGTCGGTGACCGGGCTCATCGTCATGCGGTCCAGGTCCACGCCCAT
>SEEY01000978.1 GCA_004211235.1 Rubrivivax sp. | reverse complement strand
GAATGGGATGGAAGCAGTTTTGGCCATACGGAGTCGAATGAAAACCAACGATCTTGAAGACGCCGCATGCAATTTCGTATGCTCGACCGCATGGATTGGGACGACATCAAGGTCTTTCTCGCCGTGGCGCGAGCCGGCTCCCTGGGCGGCGCGGCGCGCGCGCTCGGCCAGTCGCAGCCGACGATGGGCCGGCGGCTCACGGCCTTCGAGGCGGCGCTGGGTGCGCCGCTGTTCCAGCGCGGCGCGGCGGGCTTCGTGCTGACCGACGTCGGCGAGGAAGTGATGGGCCATGCGGAGCGGATGGAGGAGGAAGCGCTGGGTTTCGCGCGCCGCCTGGCCGGCCAGGGTGACGAACCGCAGGGGCTGATCCGCGTGTCCTCGTCAGACTGGTTCGGCCTGCACGTATTGGCGCCCGTGTTTGCCGAGTTCAGCCAGCGCCACGCGGGGGTCTGCATCGAGCTGCTGACGGACTCTCGCCTGTTCAGCCTGGCGCGCCGCGAAGCCGACCTGGTGTTCCGTATCCGGCCCTTCGAAGGTGCAGAGGTCGTGCAGCGGCGCCTGATGACGCTGGACTACGCGCTCTACGGCGCGTCCGGCCAGCCGGACCCCGGCTGGGGCGACGGCGAAGGGCTGTCCCTCATCACCATGGACACGGCGTTTGCCGACATGCCCGATGTGCAATGGCTGCAACGCGTGCTGCCCCGCGCCCGCGTCGCCATGCGCAGCAACAACCGCGAGGTTCAGGCCGCGCTCTGCGCCGCCGGCTGCGGCTGGACGGTGCTGCCGCGCCGACTCGGCGACGCGCACGCCGGCCTGCGGCGGGCCGACTGCAGCGACGCGCCGCCGAGCCGCGACGTCTATCTCGGCTACCACCGCGACCTGCGCCGCCTCGGCCGGCTGCAGAAGCTGCTCGCCTACGTCGTGGCGCGCTTGGCCCCGGTCGCTCCACTCACGCCTCTCACGCCACTCACGCCGGTCACAATGCCCGTCCTCCCTGCGCCCTGACATCGCCCCATGAAGAAGTTCGCCACCTGGAACGTCAATTCACTCGCCGTGCGCCTGCCCCAGGTGCTCGACTGGCTGGCCGCCCACCCGGTCGATGCGCTGGTGCTGCAGGAGACCAAGCTCACCGACGACAAGTTCCCCACCCTGGAGATCGGCGAGGCCGGCTACCAGGTGCAGTGGTTCGGGCAGAAGACCTACAACGGCGTGGCGCTGATCAGCCGCGAGCGGGCCGAGAACGTGGTCAAGAACATCACCGGCTTTGCGGACGAGCAGGCGCGCGTCATCGCCGGCACGGTCGGCGGCGTGCGTGTCATCGGCGGCTACTTTCCGAACGGCCAGGCGCCGGACAGCGACAAGTTCACCTACAAAATGAACTGGCTGACCGGACTGCGCGGCTGGTTGGTCGAAG
>SEEY01000211.1 GCA_004211235.1 Rubrivivax sp. | reverse complement strand
GCGGCGCGGAGCTGGCCCGGCGGGGCAGCACCGAGCGGCTGCCGCAGGTGCTGGCCAGCATCGGCGAACGCGCGGCGCATCTGCATGGCTTCCTGTCGGGCTATGCGGCCTTCGCCAAACTGCCGGCGCCGCGGCGGGAGTGGGTGCCGTGGAAGGCGTTCCTGGAGCGGCTGGCGACGCTGGGCGACTTCAATCTGGACGGCGACCTGCCGGCCGAGCCGGGCTGGTTCGACGCGGCGCAAATCGAGCAGGCGCTGCTGAACCTGATCAAGAACGCGCACGAGTCGGGCAGCGCACCCGAGGGCGTCGTGCTGCGGCTGGCGCAGTCGGGCACGGAGCTGCGCATCGAGGTGCTGGACCGCGGCCCGGGCATGAGCGAGGCGGTGCTGGCCCAGGCACTGCTGCCCTTCTATTCGACCAAACGGTCCGAGCCGGGCTCGCAGGGTGGCACGGGCCTGGGGCTGGCGCTGGTGCGCGAGATCGCCGAGGCGCACGACGGCCGCATTGCGCTGGCCAACCGCGACGGCGGCGGCCTGCGGGTCGTCATCACGTTGCCGAGATCAGGACGGCCGCCAGGTCGCTGAAGGTCAGGAAGGCCCGCGCTCGGCGGCCAGCCAACCGCACAGCACCAGGGCGAAGAAGGAAGAGGTCCTGGCGAGGACGGCGAACATGGTCGCGCGGGAGTATCGGTATCGGGTCGCGTGAGCGAATGCTCGGCGAACCGGCTTTGTGTGACAGCCGGGGGTGGCAGCACCCTGGGGTCACCCCTAATATGCGGCGCCATGCGCATGCCCAACCTGTCCCTGCCACCGCCCGCCGCCGCCGCGCCGCTGGACGAAGGCCAGGCGCTGGGTGTGTGGCGGCTGGAGCAGCCGCTCCCCGATGGCGAGCAGGCCCACGCCGGCCAGTGGTACGGGGCCCATCACGCGATGGCCACCGAGCAGAAGGCGGCGGTGCTTGTGCTGGACCGCAGCGACCAGGGCGCGGGCGTGATGCTGCGCTATGCGGACCAGGCCGGCGACCTCGCCCGCCTGCAGCATCCGCACATCGCCGTCCCCAGCGACAGCGGCGTGACGCCGGACGGCCACCCTTACCTGATCATCGAAGGCCGACACGGCGAGCCCCTGCTGCCGCGCCTGCACCAGCTCGCCCTGCGCGAGCGCATGGAGCTGCTGGTGCAGCTCTGCGAGGCGCTGCGTTCGGCACACCAGCAGAGCTGGCTGCTGAGCGAGCTGGACCCGGCCATGATCTGGCTCGACCCCGCCGGCGCCGTGCGCCTGATGGGCCTGGGCCTGGCCCGCATCCCCGACCCCACCGACCCCTTCGACCGCGGCATCAGCCTCGGCGCCGCGCCGGCCTTCGTGGCGCCCGAACGCCGTGCGGGCGGGCCGCCGACGCTGGCCAGCGAGGTCTACAGCCTCGGCGCCTTTGCCCGCATGCTGGTCTGCGGCTGGGAAGACACCCCCAAGGGCCTGGCACCGCTGCGCGGCAGTGCGGCGAACCTGTGGCCGCAGTTGCGCGAGGAGCAGCGGCTGCGGCTCGACACGCTGCTGCGCTCATCGATGGCCGAGTCGCCCGAACTGCGCACGCGCGGCGCCGAAGGCATGGCGGACGAACTGCGCGACTGGCTCGGCCTGAGCCCGCCGCGCAGCGCCGCGGCCACGCCGGCGGCGGCGAAGGCGCCCGCCTGGTGGAAGCGCTGGCTGAAACCGGTTCAGCACCGCGTTTAGCGCCGGGCACGGGCGCGGGGTTGTGGGGATGCGCCACCCGCGGCGCTGCGCAACAATGCGCGCCACCCCGGAGGTACCCATGGCTCGCCGCTCGCTGCTGCTCTCGTCCCTGATCGCCCTGCCCCTGGCCGCCTCGGCCGCCGGTTTCGACACGGGCGACGAGGGGTGGACGACGCTCGCCCCGCCGCTCGAGGGCACGCTGACCTGGCAGGCCACCGGCGGCAACGGCGGCGGCTGGCTGCTCGCGGAAGACCTCAGCAGCAACAGCGACATCCTGCTCAATGCACCGACGGCCTGGCTCGGCAACTGGTCTGCCTACCTGGGCGGCACGTTCTCTTTTGACGCCCGGAACGTCAGCCCCGCCGGCACCGCCATCGACTGGTCAGGCTTCGGCGAGATCCGCATCGGCGGCCCGGGCGGCAGCCTGCTGCTCGACGTCGCTGCGGCCGGCCAGCCGCCCGCAGACGGCCAGTGGCACCACTACAGCGTGGCGCTCACGCCGGCTGCCGGCTGGGGCCCGTCGCTGGCCAGCGTGCTCGCCAACGCGACGAGCCTGACCATCAACGGCGAACTGCACGCCGGCGGCGGCGAAGCCGTCGGCTTCGACAACATCCGCGTCTCGGCCGTGCCCGAGCCAGCCAGCCTGGCCCTGCTGCTGGGCGGCCTCGGCCTGCTGGCCGGCTGGCGGCACCGCCGCTGATGTCGGCGGTCGGCGCGACGCCCGCCAGCACGGGCCTGCTGGGGCTGGGCGAGCTGCAGCTCAGCCGCCCGACTTCCAGGCTCCAGTGGCTGGCGCTGATGGCCAGCGTCGTGTTCGCCGTCGTCGGCGCCGAACTGGCCTGGCACCACCCGCTGTCCGGCCCGCTGGCCCTGTTGGCCTGGGGTGCGGTGGCGCTGCTCGCCGCGCTGTTCTGGGTCAAGACCCCGGTGCTGCTGCTTGCGCCGCTGCCGCTGGTGGGCCTGGCGCCGTGGAGCGGCTGGATCACCTTCGAGGAGATGGACCTCCTCGTCACGGCCTGCGGCTGTGGCGGCTATCTCGCCTACGCACTGCAGCTCAACGCACGCGACCGCGCGCCGGCCTGGCGCCATGGGTTGGTGTATTCCCCGGCCGTCGTCGTCCTCATCCTGGCGCTGGCGCTGTCGGCGTTGTGGAGCGTGCATCGCGGCTTTGCCGATGCCGGTGGCTTCGCCTTCGGCTGGTACCAGGGCTATCACGAGGCGATGAACTCGGTGCGCAACGCCAAGGCCCTGTTCCTAGCGCTGGCGATGCTGCCGCTGTGGACGGCCGCTGCCGCCGCCCGGCCGCGCGGCTTCTCACGCGGACTGCTGCTCGGCCTGGTGCTGGCGCTGGCGGCCGGCAGCCTGGCCGCGCTGTGGGAGCGCCTGGCCTTCACCGGGCTGCTGGACTTCACCACCGACTACCGCACGACCGGCCTGTTCTGGGAGATGCACGTCGGCGGCGCCGCGCTGGACGGCTTCCTCGTGCTGACCCTGCCGTTCGCCGTGCTGGCCCTGCTGCGCACGCGATCCCCATGGCGGTTTGCCATCGGCCTGGGCATTGCACTGCTGGCGGCCTATGCGGCGCTCACGACCTTTTCGCGCGGCGTCTACCTGGCGCTGCCGCTGGCACTCCTGCCGATGGTGCTGCTGGCCGACGCACAGCGCCGGCGTGCCGCGGCGACGGGGCCGGAAAGCAGCCACATCGACAGCACGCTCGGCGCCGTGGACGAACCCCTGCCGGGGCTGGCCAAGCTGGGCGCTCTTGCCATGACCGGCGCCTTCGCGCTGGCGGCGGCGCTGGTGTTCGGCGGCGGCGGCTACCGCGGCCTGCTGGCGCTCTTCTCAGTCATGGTGATCCTGCTGACCATGCCGGCCAGCCTGTGGCGGCCCAGCCTCGGGCAGCGGCTGACGGCCGTCATCATGGGCGCGCTGCTGGCCCTGCTGCTGGGCGCCGCGAGCTGGGCGCTGTCGATGGCCGTGCCCAAGGCAGCGTATGTGCTCAACGTCGTCGCGCTGCTGTGCTGCGCCGCGCTGCGCTGGCGCGACGAGCCGGGCCGCACCCGGCCGGTCTACCTGCTGCTGGTGACGACGTGCTGGTTCTGGCTGCTGGCCACCATGGTCATCGTGTCCGACTACTGGGGCGGCACCGCGGGGCGCTGGACCTCGCTGGCTGCGGGCGTTGCGCTGGGCGCCGTCTGGAGCGCGCTGCTGCTGGAGCAGCGCCTGTGGCCGCTGACGAGCACCGGCAAGGCCGGCTGGCGCAAGCGCGCGCTGCTGGTGGCCGGCCTGCTGCTGGTGATGGCCATCGTCGCGTCCCTCGGCGGCGGCGCCTACCTGCGTGACCGTGTCGCCACCTGGAAGGAAGACGGCCAGACCCGCCTGACGCACTGGCACGACGGCCTGCGCCTGCTGCACGGCGGCCGGCAGTGGCTGCTGGGCAAGGGTGCCGGCCGGTTCGTCACCAGCAACCTCTACGACGGCCCTGTGCAGTACCAGGTGGGCGACTACCGGCTGCGCACCGACGAGAGTGAATCCTTCCTGGCCCTGACCGGCGGCAAGCACATGCTGGGCCGCGGCGAACAATTCCGCGTCAGCCAGCGCATCGCCGCACCCGCGCCCGGGCCAGTCACGGTCACGGTGGTCAGCCGCACGGCGAGCGAAGCCAACCTGGTGCTGCAGATCTGCGAGCGCAACCTGCTGTACCCGGAGAACTGCTCCGCTGTCGAGACGCGGCGCAAGCCCGTGCCCGCCGAGGGCGGCGCCTCAGGCTGGGAGACCAGCGAGCTGCAACTCGGCACCGTGCCGGCCCTGGGCGGCGACTGGTGGGCGCCCCGCTTCGTGACCTTCTCGATGTCGCTGAACACGAATGGCGCCCGCGTGGACATCGCCCGCATCGCGATGCGTGACGCGCAGGGCCGCCCGCTGCTCGTCAATGGCGACTTCAACCGGGAGATGGCGCACTGGTTCTTCTCCAGCGACCGCTATCACCTGCCCTGGCACATCAAGAACGCGGCGCTGCACGTGCTGTTCGAGCAGGGCCTGCTCGGTCTTGCGCTGCTCGGCGGCGCCTATCTGCTGACGCTGGTGCGCCTGTCCTTCGGCCGCGGACGCGATCACCCGCTGGCGCCGGCCATCGTCGCCGGGCTGATCGGCTTCGGCGCCGTCGGCGCGTTCGACAGCCTGCTGGATGCGCCTCGCATCGGCTTCATCTTCTTCACGCTGCTGTTGCTGGGTCTGGGCTTGCGCGCATTGCCAGGGGAAGGCGTCGCGCGAGTGGCCTGAATGAAGCCCCTCGCCCAAGGAATGCTTGGACGGTCCCCCGCGGGGACGGCGATGCATGTCCGTTCGACCGACATGCACATCGCCCAACGGGCCGGCGAGGAAGCGGCCCGGCGCTCGGCCGGAAAAAGCGCCCTTCGACGGCCGTGGGTGGCATGATGCGCGCCCCATGTCGTCTGCCCCGCCACCCGGCCAAGCATCGGCCGGCCTCAATCCGGCCCAGCTCGAAGCCGTCTACCACCTGAGCGGCCCCTGCCTCGTCATCGCCGGCGCCGGCTCGGGCAAGACGCGCGTCATCACCACCAAGATCGCGCAGTTGCTGGTGTCGGGCTACCGGCCGAGCCAGATCGCCGCCATCACCTTCACGAACAAGGCCGCGCAGGAGATGCGCGAGCGGGCCAAGGCGCTGGTGGGCAACAAGGCGGCCAAGGATCTGGCGATCTCGACCTTCCACTCGCTCGGCGTGCGCCTGCTGCGCGAGGAAGGCACGCGCGTCGGGCTGAAGGAGCAGTTTTCCATCCTCGACAGCGACGACGTGCTCAACGTGCTGAAGGACGCCGGCAGCACGACGGACGTGAAGCAGGCGCAACGTTGGCAATGGACGATTTCGCTCTGGAAGAACAACGGCATCGGCCCGTTGCAGGCCGCGCAGATCGCCGCTGACGACGACGAACGCGCGGCCGCCGCCGTGATGGTGCGCTACCAGGAGCGCCTCGCCGCCTACCAGGCCGTCGACTTCGACGACCTCATCACGCTGCCGCTGAAGCTGCTGACGACCAACGCCGAGGCGCGCGAGAAGTGGCAGAACAAGCTGCGCTACGTGCTGGTGGACGAATACCAGGACACCAACGCCGTGCAGTACGAGCTGCTGAAGGCGCTGGTGGGCGAGCGCGGCATGTTCACGGCCGTGGGCGACGACGACCAGTCCATCTACGGCTGGCGCGGCGCCACCATCGAGAACCTGAAGCGGCTGCCGCTCGACTATCCGAACCTGAAGGTCATCCCGCTGGAGCAGAACTACCGCTCCACGGGCTCCATCCTGCGCGCGGCCAACAACGTAATCGCCGGCAACCCGAAGATCTTCGAGAAGAAGCTGTGGAGCGAGTACGGCGACGGCGAGCCGGTGGTGCTGCTCGAGGCCGATGGCGAGGAGCACGAGGCCGAGCGTGCGGTGGCGCGCATCCAGCAGTTGCGTGGCGACGGCCTCGGGCCGCAGTTCAGGGACTTCGCCATCCTCTACCGGGCCAACCACCAGGCCCGCGTCTTCGAGCAGGCGCTGCGCCGCGCGCAGATCCCGTACAAGGTCTCGGGTGGCCAGAGCTTCTTCGACAAGGCCGAGATCAAGGACCTGTGCGCCTGGCTGCGGCTGCTGGTGAACCAGGACGACGATCCCGCCTTCCTGCGCGCCGTGACGACCCCCAAGCGCGGCATCGGCCACCAGACGCTGGGCGCGCTCGGCACCTTCTCGGCGCAGTGGAAGTGCAGCATGTTCGAGGCGCTCTTCTCCGAGAGCCTGGCCACGGCGATCACCAAGCGCGCGCTGGACGGCCTGCACGAGTTCGGCCGCGCCGTGAACGAGCTGCAATACAAGGCCAGGCACACCGAGGGCCACACCGCCGCCCACGCGATGCTGAGCGAGTGGCTCAAGGACATCGGCTACGAGGCCCACCTGCTCGACAACGAGGAGAACGAGAAGGTCGCGCAGGCGCGCAGGAAGGCGGGATCGTCGTCCTGGTTCACCAGCAGCCGCAGCCAGGCGCACAGGTCCTTGATCTCGGCCTTGTCGAAGAAGCT
>SEEY01000977.1 GCA_004211235.1 Rubrivivax sp. | reverse complement strand
CTGCTGGACACCGCCGGCAACAGTCAGGCGCGAAACTTCCAGGCCCTCCAGCGCGCGGCGCCTCAGATCGCCGTCGGACTTGGCGTTGGTCGCAAGGCGGTGGGCCTGGAAGTTTCGCGCCTGACTGTTGCCGGCGGTGTCCAGCAGGGCGCGGATGTAGCCCTTGAAGTCCGTCGAACGCGCCAGGCGCGCGCCGAAGGTCTCGGCCTTCTGGTCCTTCTCGAAATCATAGGCCGAGCGCAGTCGGTCGATGGGATGGCGCAGGAAGAGGATCGGCAGGACCTGGCGGTTCGCCACCGTCGGCGGCGGCAGCAGGGCCGTGTGGGAAGAGAAGGCGTCGATGTCCGTCTTCTCAAACAGATAGGCCTCGACCGCGCTGACGTTGAACTGTTCGCCCGGCGCCAGCGCGAACTCGGCGTGGTCCCACCGGCTGTCGAAGTTGCGCTTCAACATCGTGTCCACGGAGGTGCCGGCGTTCTTGAACAGGTGGTAGTGAAGCAGCAGCGGCGGCCGCCTGCGCTCAGGGCGCGGCGCCGTCTGCCGCAGGCCGCGCGCCGGCATCGCCACCTTGGGGCCGCTATAGAGGGTCACATCCTCAAACCGCTGCCGCAGGCGCTCGACGCTTTCCATGCGCGCAATGTGCGACAGCGTGCTCCAGCGTCCGAGAAGATCGGCCGTGTCCGCCACGAGCGGCGGCATGACGCCTTCAGCGGCGGCTGCCGTCTGGTGGCGATCTTCCGGCGAAAGGACGCCGGCGGCCCGCTGCAGCGCTTCGGGCTCCACAACCTGTCCGAGGCGTCCGGCCAGGGCGCCGAGCGTTTCGGCAGGACGCTCCAGCAGCTGTTCGAACGAGACCGTCGGCATGGGCGTGCTTCGCGTCATCGCCAGCACCGCCATGACGTAGTTCTGCCAGATCTGCAGGCCCTTGGTGACGCCGATGCCGTTGCGCGCCTGCAACGACGCCGCGACTTCCATCGGTGCGCGATGGATGTGGACGAAGACGGGTCGATAGCCCAGCTGCTCGAACGCCGTGCGCCACAGCGGGGTCAGCAGCGAGATCCGGGGCTCCTTGACGACGATCGACCGGTCCTTGGGGTAGGCCCGCGTCGCGACGGCGCAGGCCTCGGACAGGAAGGTCGCCTCGACATGCTGTGCGATCCGCTCGGCGCTGTCGGCCAGACGTTTTCGCCGCACGACGAAGGGGCCCGCCTGATCCCAGGAGCCGCCAAGCGACTGAAGAATCTTGTCGTTCAGCTGCGCGAAGGAGCGAGGCTCGAAGAACCCGCGCGGATTGTCCGCCGCCGGCCCCATGACGTCCTTCGGCAAGGCATAGCCCAGTTCAGCCAGGGCGCCGGTCAGGGCCGAGGTGCCGGAACGATGCATCCCCAGAACGATCACTGCCTGGGGGGCGGCCGAGACG